>WTKE01000031.1:67190-92306 GCA_011524525.1 Bacillus sp. (in: firmicutes)
CAAAAATTTATTTGCGATCTTCCGATTTTATTTGCGATTCCAAAAATTTATTTGCGATCTTGCGATTTTATTTGCGATTCCAAAAATTTATTTGCGATCCACCCTACTTATTTGCGATTCCAAGCTATCGCCTCGCCCCATTCACTATTCAAATATACGAAAAAGCCCCGAGTCACATGTACTCGGGGCTTTTTCTGTCCTAGTGCTATAGCGTGTTATCGCTGTTTAAAGTTTACTTTTTTTAACGGAAAACGGCAAGTATTTCCTAACAATTTGTTAAAAAAACCTTTTTGGAATAATTTCCTTATCCTTGAAGACCAGCCTTCAATTTCTCTTCTGATCTTTCCCACATACCCGCGTCGTGATTTCTCAGAAAATCAGCTAAAATTTCTTTCGAACGACTATCCATATGATCGACGATGATATGTCGTTTTATCGACTTATCCATGCGATTCACATGCTCAGGTAGTGACTTATAGCCACGGCGAATTTCACGGTCGACAGTCATTTCACATGCGGTCACACCCGCATAATACGGTCCTTCCTGCTTACGGTCAATCGTGACCCAAACCAACCAATACGGCTTGGCATTTGGAACTTCTTCCTTTGTTTTTAAAAATTTAATGCCCTTTTCTACCACACTTCTTGCGTGCATGGCACCAACATCAATGACTGCTTCCCCTGCTTCCACATCAATAATCACTGGTGATACATTATCTAGAGAGAGAGCTCCAACACCAAATCCTCCATGTCCCTCGGTTGGATCACTTTTAATAATATTAAAGCCAATACTTTTCTTCTTTTTTTCTTCCATAAAAATGAACGCCTCCTACAAAAATAACTGATAAAAGAACTGATCTAAAGTCGAAAGAATCGACGGAACGACTGTGGAATACAGTGGGTCAATCGTATATTGATCAAGTGGAGTGATAACTAAAATAAGAAAAATTAGTGCTCCATATTGCTCATACTGTGTCATTTTGGCCCGCACATTCACCGGTACGAGGTCTTCAATAATTCGATAGCCATCTAACGGTGGAAATGGCAGTAAATTAAACACGAATAAAGCAACATTTAAATACAGAAATATATTAAGAAACTCAAACACGTATGATGGTAGAGTTTCCACCGCACCAGTAGCCACCAATCCATACAATAACACAAAGCCAAGAACGGACAGCATTAGATTGCTAAGAGGTCCTGCTATTGATACAAGAATACTTGCTAATCGAGGATTTTTAAAGAAAAAGCGATTGACTGGAACTGGTTTCGCCCAACCAAATCCAATTAAAAATATTAATAATGTGCCAAATGGGTCCAAGTGCTTCATCGGATTTAAAGTTAGTCTGCCCTGATTTTTCGCCGTATGATCGCCAAACTTATAGGCCACCCACGCATGCGCAAATTCATGGACAGAAAACGCTACGATCAGCGTAATAACCACGTATGGAATCATTTCTAAATCAAAAGCTAAAAACCTAGATAGTTGCTCCAACACGACAACTCCTTTGCGAAGTCTATTTAGCCAAATTATACATGAAATATAGGATAAATGGAAAAATGAGTATTCCTTTCTCCCGTTTGGAACATTATGATTAGGTATGAAGAACTTACATATCTCTCAAGGAGGCAAACATCATGCCATACGTAACCGTGAAAATGCTAGAAGGCCGTACTGACGACCAAAAGAAAGCTCTTGTGGAAAAAGTAACAGCCGCTGTTGTAGAAACAACTGGAGCACCTGCTGAGAAAGTCGTTGTATTTATTGATGAAATGACGAAAAATAATTATGGAATTGCTGGAAAAAGGATGTCTGACGAATAAAATTAGTTTCTGGGTGTCGGTTGTTATGCATTCTCTTCGCTGGTATTCCTATTGGAATACAGGCTCGATTCTGCATAACAACCGACAACATATTTTTTACAAAAAAGGCTTGGACACAAAATGTCCAAGCCTCTCTTTTATACAGGGACTACTTTGCCCTTTAATGCTTCGATATATTCATACGCCTGCTGAATTTCATCTTCTGTGTATTTTTGCTTGCTCTTTAGAGTAAAGATTTTCTCCTTTACCTCTTCTACTTCTAAATCGTCAAAGAAAAGTACGGTTGAGACGAGTTCTAGGAACCTAGCATTCTGGCTATTCATGTCGGTTAAACAATCCTCTAGGGCTGGAAGTTCCACTAGGTTCATATTTAAAAATTCCATTCCCTCATCTGTTAAGGAGTAGCGGTATTGCATGTAACCGCCCTTTTTCTCCTTTACCTCGTTAAGAAAGCCCATATTGCAAAGCTCCTCTACGCGAAGGGTCAACTCTTCGGAGTAAGGTCCATAAAAGTGAAACTGAAACCTCTCTTGGAAAGGAAAATCTACTTTTTTCGCTATATAAATCATTTTTTGCAGTTTTTTCCGACCAACAATTTCCCCTGCCGCTGCAAAAGCTTGCATTATTTTGGCATGATCCTTTAACAATGAGACCCTCTCCTACTTCATATTTATATCAATTACCTATCTCATAGGTCTAGTAAATTGCGAATTTGCTTTTTAATGTTCTTTTTAGATGAATCGTCCTTTAAAAGATCCGCAGGGAAATACAATTTATGGTCCGTTCTTCTTTTCCCTGAAATGGCATCAACAATTTGAGATTCTCTTGAAAGCTCTCTTACTTCTCCATTTTTCATAAGAAGTTGAATCGGCAGGCGCTCTTCTTCCTCACCTGGTCGATAAAAGTCGTATGGTAAGTCTGACGAAGAATCAACGACTAAATAATACTCCGGGTCAAGACCCGCCTTAGCGAATAAAGTAGAAAGCTCACTTAGCTTCTTATATTCTTTCGCTGGGTCAAACTCCACATATTTAAACAGATTTCGATCCATAAATCGGACGCACAAGTCACGCAAGATCAAATCCTCTTCCTCTTCCCACATTTGGAAGTAATAGAGAATAACCGCTTCATCTAATTTCAAGTAGTCATGAAGGGTAATATTTTCAGCAAATACAGAGTAAAAATGAATCGGTTCGTGTGTAAATTGGTAACCTTTTTGGTACAAATGCTTGGCACGGTGGAGAATCTTGGTCAGAATCACCTCTGCACTACGAGTAACGGGATGGAAGTACACCTGCCAATACATTTGGTAACGACTCATGATATAGTCTTCCACTGCATGCATACCACTTTGCTTGATCACGACTTGATCTTCCTTCGGCCGCATTACCCGAAGAATCCGTTCCATATCAAAATGCCCATAGCTCACACCTGTAAAATACGCATCACGCTGCAAATAATCCATACGATCCGCATCAATTTGGCTTGAAATCAAGCTAATCACGAGCTTGTTCGGTGAGGTTTTGGCGATCACCTCAGCGACCATCTTCGGAAAATCCTTGCTTACCTTTGTAAGAACCCTATTTACTTCTGTGTTGCCAAGAATAATCTTTTGTGTAAAAGCTTCATGATCGAGGTCGAATACTTTTTCAAACGAATGCGAAAAGGGACCATGTCCGAGGTCGTGAAGGAGTGCAGCACAAAGTGAAAGCAAGCGCTGCTCACTGTTCCACTCCGGTCGTCCATCAAACACATCATCAATAATACGGCGAATGATTTCATAGACCCCGAGCGAATGATTAAAACGGCTATGCTCTGCCCCGTGAAATGTAAGATATGTCGTTCCAAGCTGCTTAATTCGGCGTAGACGTTGGAATTCCTTCGTACCAATCAAATCCCAAATCACACGGTCTCTCACATGCACATAACGATGAACGGGATCTTTAAAAACCTTTTCCTCCACTAGCTTTTCCTGTGAATATACCACTGTAGAATCCCTCTTCCTATCTATCTTTAAACTATTATATCTTGATTCATTCTACAATTCACCCTAAAAAAGGAAAAAATCTACAGAATTTCGACAAAATTAGAAGACAACATTCAACCTTTTTCTCCTACTCAGGAGTGAAAAAGTCGGTTGGTATGCATTCTCTTCGCTGGTATTTCTAACGAAATAAAGGCTCGATTCTGCATCCCAACCGACCATTTATTATCAAAGAAAAAACCACCTATTTCTACGCACTAATAGGTGATTTTATTTTTTCAGTTTCTTATTAATTTTATCCATTAATTCTTCTTCTGTTAGCGCAGCAAGGGGACGGTTATTCACGAATGCGAATGTTTTCTTTCTCCCTGGTCCGCAGTATGATTGACAGCCAATTTCAATTGTTGCCTCAGGATCCATATCCTTTAAACGAGGAATCAACGTTTTTAAATTTACGGCCTGACAATCGTCACACACACGAAATTCATTTGCCATCTATATTACAACCCTTTCTTCGGTGCAAACTAAGCCAAGTAAACTCTTTTTAATAATCTAAACGGTATTTTACCGTTTCTTTTCTCCTAATGCAAGCTGTAATCCTTAGCCATTTATCCATAAAAAACCTGTCTATCTAGTGAAATCTTAAATATTTTTTTAAAAAACTCTACTATCCTTGCAATCAATTGGTATAAAACCCGCCCCATGTGGTCATGCTTTAATTAAGAACTTAAAATGTAATTTTCGTTAGGGAGTTGAGTAGAATGAAAGTTAGACAAGACGCATGGACAGATGAAAATGATTTATTACTAGCAGAAACGGTTTTACGGCATGTTAGAGAAGGAAGCACACAGCTAAATGCATTTGAAGAGGTTGGGGACAAGCTTAATCGCACCTCTGCAGCATGTGGTTTCCGCTGGAATGCAGTTGTACGACATCGCTACGAAAAAGCGTTACAATTAGCCAAAAAGCAACGAAAGCAGCGTCAAAGAATACTAGGAAAAGACCAAGGTGGGAAAAAGAAACTATTATACTCTCCACCCGTTCCAACAATGGAAGAGGTTGGCCCAATTGCAGCAGCTGAAGTAGAAACGTATGAAGTACCAAATTTCTCTGAAGAAATGGCTACTGAACCAGCAGAAATCGCTCAAAGCGTTACACAAGTAGCCTTACCAAGCCCGGCCGTATCACAAATGCAAGCTCCAAGAGACATGAATATGGAAACGGTGATTTCGTATCTACGTTCACTAGGTGGGTCCAATATCCAAGTGGATATTTTAAAAAGTGAGAATGAGAGACTGAAGCGCGAAATCGCTTCATTGAAGAGACGTAATGAAGAGCTAGAAGGAAAAATTAATCATCTTGAGCAAAATACAGAAATCATCCAAGAAGATTACGAGACATTAATGAAAATCATGAATCGCGCTCGTAAACTAGTCGTGTTAGAGGAAGATGAAGAGCGCCCAGCCACTAAATTCAAGATGGACCGAAATGGAAATTTGGAGAAAATCGCTGAGTAAAATATAGATATATTTTGGGAGAGTAGGCAATAATATCTCTTAGTTGAAAAGCCGTACCTTTATTGGGTACGGCTTTTGTACTTCTCTTACTCATTCGCCTCAACTAAAAATTTATCATTTCTCTCCACGACTCTTAAGACATACGAATCAAGCATTTGCAATTCTTCATCCGTTAACACGCCTGCCTGCAAGGTCCCCGCCTTCTTTTTCAAGGTGAGCAATAGCCTTAGCATGACATCTTGAACTGTAAGTGGAACGCCAAACAACTCAGACAAAGAGGCCATGACCACTGGCTCTATTTTTGGATAAGAGAACTTTGTCTCCTCCCCTTTAACTGTCCGACTATAGAACTCTTGTATGACCTTGGCACGTTCGCTTCCACTTCCCGTTACACAAAGGTAGATTTGAACCGCCACACCACCTCGTAAACGCCGTTGTGAGATTCCAGCAAACTTTTTTCCATCAATGCTTAAGTCATAGCTACCCGGACAGTAGGACCCAACAATTTCTCGAGCCTCAATCACATAATCAAAATCAGCAAACATCTCTTGAACAAGCGTCCACATTGCATCGTATCCACGATTGATATCGATTCCCTTCTCCAATTCTGGGAGAATAATTGATAGATTGAGAACTCCCTCGTCGAGTACGACCGCTAATCCACCCGAATTTCGAACAATATACTCGTAGCTTTGTTCTTTCAAGTACTCTAGTCCATCCCTTATAAAAGGCAATCTAGTATCTTGGATTCCGAGTACGATAGTATCAGCATGAACCCAGGCTCGAACGGTTGCAGGTGCTCCCTTTGTACCTATCGAGGCGCAGAGCGTATCATCATACCCAAACGAATGAAGAGCACTCATATGAAGTCCCGTACTTGATTGATCAATAATTCGCCATGTAGGCTGGTTTAATAGTTTCTGCGCTTCTTCCATCGTTTCCGTCACCTCTTGTTTCCTTGCCTTTATATTACCATAGAAAAGAGCCAGCTAAAGAAAACTGGCTCGAATGTTTTATTGACTTAATGCTTGGGCAGCTGTGATTAATGACAGCTTGTATACATCTTCTTCATTACAACCGCGAGATAGATCGTTTACTGGGCGGTTCAAGCCTTGTAAAATAGGTCCAACCGCTTCAAAGTTTCCTAAACGCTGAGCAATTTTGTACCCGATATTACCTGCTTCTAGGCTTGGGAATACAAATACGTTCGCATCCCCTTGAATCACTGAATCTGGAGCTTTTTTCTTTGCTACAGAAGGAACAAATGCAGCATCAAATTGGAACTCTCCATCTAATACTAGAAGAGGATCTCTTAGCTTGGCTTCTTGAACAGCAGCAGATACCTTTTCCGTTTCTGGAGATTTCGCAGACCCCTTTGTTGAGAAGCTAAGCATCGCCACTCTTGGCTCGATATCAAACATTCTTGCTGTTTTTGCACTTTCTACTGCGATTTCAGCTAAGTCTTGTGCATCTGGCGCAATGTTGATCGCGCAATCAGCAAACACATACTTTTCATCTTCGCGTACCATGACAAATACACCAGAAGTTTTACGAACGCCTTCTTTTGTCTTGATGATTTGAAGCGCAGGTCTTACCGTATCAGCAGTTGAATGCGCTGCACCACTGACTAGTCCGTCCGCTTTGTTTGAATAAACAAGCATCGTTCCAAAGTAATTTTCATCAAGTAAAATCTTGCGTGCATCCTCTTCTGTTACTTTCCCTTTTCTTCTTTCGATAAAAGAAGCCACTAACTCATCCATCATCGCAAATTGACTTGGGTCGTAGATTTCAGCCTTCTCTAAAGATACACCTAATTCTTTTGCCTTTGTTTCAATTGCTTCTATATTTCCTATTAAAATAGGTGTTAAAACATTCTCTTCAGCTAAACGGCCAGCTGCACTAATAATTCTTTCGTCTAAACCTTCAGGAAAAACAATCTTAATGTTTTGTCCACTTACTTTTTCCTTCAGTCCTGTAAATAGGTCGCTCATGACGAATCCTCCCTTATGTACTATACCTTTAGCATACGCTTACCACATAAAATTTCAACCGTTTCATAGATTGTTACCGTTTCCACCAAAAAAGTTTTTGTTTTCTGAATAATCCACAAAATCCTCATCTTCTTTACTATCTGCATTTCTCATTAAAATTATCCTTTTTAATAAAACCAACGTGAAAATTCAGGTTTTATTCACACGTTTCATGGTGAAACTATGGTATAGTATGGTTTGTACATTATAATAATTCTAATGAGGAGTGAAACAAATGGCAGAAGCAGCACAAACCCTAGATGGCTGGTATTGTTTACATGACTTCCGTACAATCAATTGGGCCGCTTGGAAATTACTATCAAGTGATGACAGACAAACCGCTATTCATGAATTTTTAGGTTTAGTAGAAAAATGGAATGCCACTCAAGATAAGAAGGAAGGCAGCCATGCTTTATATACAATTGTTGGTCAAAAAGCTGATTTTATGATGATGATCTTACGTCCAACAATGGAAGAGTTAAACGAAATTGAAACAGAATTCAATAAGACTATGCTTGCGGAGTTTACTATCCCATCTCATTCATACGTGTCTGTTGTGGAGCTAAGTAACTATCTTCCAGCTGATCAGGATCCTTATCAAAGTCCTGAAATCCTTGCTCGTTTGTATCCAACTCTACCAAAGGCGAAGCATGTGTGTTTTTATCCAATGGACAAGCGTCGCCAAGGCAATGACAACTGGTACATGCTTCCGATGGAAGAGCGCCGTTCAATGATGCGCAGCCATGGAATGATCGGTAGACAGTATGCAGGAAAAGTGAAGCAGATTATTACGGGATCTGTAGGCTTGGACGATTACGAATGGGGAGTCACACTGTTTTCCGATGATGTATTACAATTTAAAAAACTTGTATACGAAATGCGCTTTGATGAAGTGAGTGCACGTTACGGTGAATTCGGTGCTTTCTTTGTAGGAAATTTACTAGAAATTGATCGTCTACATAGCTTCTTACACGTAAACTAAATCCCTTCCAAAACCCTCTAGTTTTTTTGCTAGAGGGTTTTTTCTATTATCTAGGAATAAAAGAATTTCTCCACACATACGAATGAATTAGTGAGCTTGCTTCTTTAATTAGACCCTTTCATCTCACCACAGAAGGTACAACACGAAGAGAGGTGAAATTCATGGGTGTGATCCCTTACACAGAAGAGCATGTAAAGCTTTTGGCCCGATTAATTCGAGCAGAAGCTGAAGGTGAAGGAAATTTAGGTATGCTAATGGTTGGAAATGTTGGTGTGAACCGAGTAAGAGGAGAATGTTTAGATTTTAAAGACATACGCGACTTACGAAAAATGGTCTATCAGCGTCCTGGTGGTTTTGAAGCAACCATCAAGGGCTATTTTTACCAAGCTCCCCGAGAAAATGAGATGAAACTTGCTAGACGCGCGATCAAAGGGGAACGATTCCATCCTGCTTCCAATTCTTTATGGTTTTATCGACCTACAGGTACTTGCCCTGCCCAATGGTATAACCAATGGAATACAGGACGTTATAAACAGCACTGTTTCTTCAGCCCAACACAGCAGAATTGTCCGAAAGTCTACTAAACTGATCACTTTTCTAGGAGGGATTTTCTTTGTCACAAAATTATGATCCAAATGCTTTCTACAGACAAACGGGGTATCAACAACCTTATTTCGGAGCCCAAGTCCAGCCAAGTGCACCAAAATTCCCATCAACTGGCCAAGTAGCTGGTGCCGGCACGGGAATGCCTACATACGGTGCACCAGCAGCATATCCTACTATGCCAGCAGGGTCAACGATTCCACCAACAGGAGCTGTTCCTGGTTACACAGGTGCCTTTAACGCACCATCAGCTGGTTCTCAAGTGCCAGGTATGCTACCGCTTGAGGAATCATATATCGAAAACATCTTTCGTTTAAACAAAGGAAAGTTAACTACTGTTTACACCAATTTTGACGGAAATGATGAGGGCTTAGCAAGAACCTTTAAGGGAATTATTGAAGCAGCTGGCCGTGACCACTTAATCTTAAGCGATCCGCAAACGGGAATGAGATATTTAATTCCAATGGTGTACTTCGCCTATGCAACCTTTGATGAGGAACTTGAGTATGATTATCCTGGTTACACTCCTGGATTAGCTGCTTATCCTCCGAGGTAATATAAACAAGGAGCATCCTTTTTAGCTGGATGCTCCTTGTTGTTTACAAATATTTCACTGCTGCTACTACGATTAATATCCAAGCAGCTAAAAACGATAAGCCCCCTAATGGTGTAATCGCACCAAGGATGCTTATTTTCGTTAACGTCATAACGTACAAGCTACCAGAGAAAAGGATGATACCAATTAACATCATCCAGCCCGACCAAGATAATAGCGTATTAGCCGGCAAGCGACCAAGCAACACACCTACAATCAATAAGCCGGATGCATGAAACATTTGATACGTTACTCCTGTTTTCCATATTTCTAAATATTTTTGCTCCACTCTACCTTCTAGACCATGTGCTCCAAAGGCCCCTAATGCCACTGCTAAAAAAGCATTAATGGCACCACTGATAATAAACGTTTTCAACCTCTCCACCTCATTATGTTAAAAATCAAACAGTGAATCTCCATTGCTTTCATCATCTATTTGCAGCTTTTTCGGCTGTGTTTGAACGGGTGAAGGAGTTAGAATTTGCTCACGTGTGGCTGGCATAGTAGGATTCACTCGCGGTAGTTCACGTTTGGTCTCACTCGAATGACTTTCAAGGACCAGCTCGCATAACGTTTTAATTGCTTGAACTCGTTCTCTTACTTGTGAGTTTGTCCCACTTGATTTAGCTGCCTGCAGCTCCTGTTCCATTTTTAAAAGTAGCTTTTGAACACTAATATCCAATTCATTCACCTCATACCCTTGTCTACCCTATAGTATACGACCTGTCACTAAATTTTCCAAAGAATAGCGTTACTTTTTCTCAAAACGCAGGCAAGCTTGTCCTGATGCCTTCATTACCTCAACCGATGGAAGCTGCCTGGTTTTGAAGCCAAATGCTTTGCATCCCTTTGGAAAATGAGGGTCCCAAGTCACGTAGAAATATTGGCACTTAAAGCAATCCTTTTTTTCTACTATCATGTGATCCACCCTTTTTCATTTAATTGTCCAGTCTATTTCTGTGTAGCCGTTCTTCTTCAGCCAGTCATTCGCTTTTGAAAACGGTCGGCTCCCCAAGAAGCCGCGATGTGCTGAAAGCGGGCTTGGATGAGGAGCTTCGATTATATAATGATGATCGGAAATCAACTTCTTTTTCTCTTGTGCTGGTTTCCCCCATAACACATACACCATCGGTTTCTGTCTCTCACTAAGCTTTGAAATCACTGCATCGGTGAAGGTTTCCCAGCCTATTTTTTTATGAGAGTGTGCCTGACCTGCTCGAACCGTTAAAACGGTGTTTAACAGAAGTACCCCTTCATCGGCCCATTTTTTTAAATATCCGTGGTTTGGTATAGTGGCGCCTATATCACTCTGCAACTCTTTGAAAATATTTTTTAACGATGGAGGCGTAGGAACACCTGGTAAAACCGAGAAGCTCAGGCCATGAGCTTGCTCTGGTCCATGATAAGGATCCTGACCAAGTATGACGACCTTCACCTGCTCATAGCTTGTGTACTGTAATGCAGAAAAGATATGCTCTCTTTTTGGATAGATCGTATACTGTTTATATTCCTCTTCCATCATGCGTTCAAGATTTATGAAGTATTCCTTTTTAAACTCATCCCCGATGTAAGATTCCCAGCCATTCAGGTTATTTTTCATACGAGATCACCGCGCGATATCCAAGTGCTGAGAAAAACTCCGTTAAAGTTTTCTCCGCATTTTGTTCTGCCACCTGTATGAGTCCTTGAGAAATGGCCTCTTCCTTTACGAGCCCTTTGGCCTCCTCTGCGAGCTCATAAGCCTCCTTCCAATTCACTTCGTCCCGAAAAATCCCTTCCACGGAAAACACCTGAGCTTGGTCAAAATCCAGTGTGGGCTCTTGAATAATAGAAGCTTGTGGAAGTTTAATCTCTATTGTCTTTTCTTCTTCATTTACATGGAGATTGGATTCGTTGATTCCCGTTAAGTCAACTCCCGCCGTAACCGTACCCGGGATAATAAGTAGGAACTTTCTCTTTGTTCCTGGAAGATTCGTACTAATTTCCTTCCCAAACAACTGATTGTCCTCTTTTTCAATAACCGCCTTCACATATGCCTGTGATGATGCAAGTGACGACAAGTCTTTTATTTGCTCTATGAAACTCCCTGTTTGTACGGTAGCTTGATTTGTCCCTTTTATTGTAAAAATGGCTCCGACAAAGACTAGAATAAATAAGGCTATCCCTATTAGCTTCCATGCTAATGATTTAGGAATCACTCTTGCTTTTGATTGATTGTGATGGTGTAGCTCGTTAAATGCTATCGAAGCCGCCATTTGCTGCTTCGCTTCCATAAGTTCCTTCTGCAAGGCCTCTAATTGCGACTGTACCTCTTTCTCGTTCATATTCACCCTCCTTACAAACTCCTAGATTTTATTATAACGGTTGACGATGGAATTTGTAGAATTTTGCAGAAAGAAGTCGTATAGAAGATATTAGTAGATTTAGTCATGAAAAAGATGGTCGCGGATGGTTGTAGGAGGATCCGATTCAACAAAGAGGTAAATAAGCGAAGAATTTCCGGTTATATGTAGAATGGAGCTTATTTCGGGGCAAATAAGGGAAGCTTTTCCGCTTATCCAATATAATCAATCCTATTTTTGAATTTTTTGAGCCAATAGGCGGAATCTCTCCGTTTATTTTGGCTTTTTTTAATAACAATTACTAATTAACCGGAATTTCTCCGTCTATTTTTTAGCTCGGGCGCTTATCCGAATCCCCAGTGCGGAACCTTTTCAAACTTCCTGTGTCAATTGATCTATCAGTGTTAATGGGATTTTGTAGAAACAAAAAAACGACGTATCCAATCCATACGTCGTTTCTAGTTAACAAATCCAAACATCCAAACTACCCCAACAATCTCTGATAAATCGACCGTGCCTGGCTCATATCCTTCGTTCCATGAACGAGACCCCGTCCATCTTTAAAAAGAACGACACGCTGCTCGTCCATGTCAACTGATAGCAAATACGGATTTGCCTTCACTACATACCCCAACTTAACTAGTCGACTTGTTAAGTCCGCTAGATCTAGTTCACTTTGTCGTGGGGGCCGAATTTGCACCGTATCACGGCCACAGAGGACTGTTGAGCGTGAAAGATTCTCCTTATCGAGATACGGATACTCTTGAAGATCTCCACACGACAAGCATCCAGGGTCCTTTGCTTTTCCCATTTTCATGCTCGTATATTGATTTCTCCATAAATCAAAGCTTGCAAACGAATCACGAACCGCCTCCCAATCTTCCACCAGAATCTTTAAGACCTCTGCTGATTGATGAGCAATAACCATCTGCACAGCAGGACCAATGATTCCCCCTGTATCACAGGTCATTCCTTGAATCGGAATTCGTTTCAGCAAACAATTTAAGCAAGGAGTTTTGCCAGGAATGATCGTAAAACTCATGCCAAAGCTCCCGACGCAAGCACCATAGATCCAAGGAATTTTGTACTTTTGCGATATATCGTTAATGGCCATTCGCGTTTCAAAATTATCGGTCGCATCCAAGATCAAGTCCACATCCACGACAAGGCTCTCAAGCATGTCAGGTGATGCATCGCCAACAATCGCTACAATCTCCACATCGCTGTTAATGGCTCTCAATCTCTTTTCAGCTGCAATCGCCTTCGGAAGCTTCTCTTGAACATCTTCTTCTGTGTACAGCTGCTGTCTTTGCAGATTGCTAGCTTCCACATAATCTCTATCCACAATCGTTAGCTTTCCAACACCCGCGCGCGTAAGCACTTCCCCATTTCCCGATCCAAGTGCCCCGGCGCCGATCATTAGTACATGCTTAGATCCTAGCTTGTCCTGTCCACTTTTTCCAATTGGTGAGAAAAGAATTTGCCTTGAATATCGATCATCCATTCTAAAACCTCCTTCCTCTGTCCGACGCAGCTAATCTACTTATCCTCCACTCACTGGTGGTATAAAAGCAACCACATCTCCATCACTCAACACATCTTCGTCACTAGCAAACTCTTCGTTTACAGCTGCCATAACCGAATCCAAATTCACTCCATACTGCTCACTTAGAATCGCTTTAGCCTCTGCGACGGTTTTCCCTGTAAAGTCTAGCGATACTGATTCTTCACCAACCGCATCACGCAGATGAGCGAAAAACATGACTTTATTCACCTAAATCACTCTCCTCTGGTTTTCCTTTTGGATAAGCCACCGTTTCAAGTTGATTTCCGATCCATTCTTCTCCGTCTTCCCAGTGCTCTTTTTTCCAAATGGGAACGATCTCCTTGATTCGCTCGATTGCGTAACGATTAGCTTCGTATGCATCCGCACGATGTGGGGTAGATACAGCAATAACAACGGCTATATCTGTAATGTCAAGCTTTCCGACACGGTGCGATATCGCTACCTTTGCCCCTGGCCAGCGCTCTTCCATTTCACGTCCAATTTGCTCCAGCTTTTTAACAGCCATGCTCTCATATGCTTCATAAATTAAGTATAAGGTCTTTTTTCCAGCGGTTAGCTCTCTTACCGTTCCAATAAACGTTGTAATAGCTCCCGCTTCCCTTTGAACGACTTTGTCAATAATCGATTGCGTATCAAGGGGCTCTTTAGATATTTCAAAATTCATGTCTGCACCTACTTCCGTTCGGTCTTGTCTTAAGATTGTATCATATTCCCTCGTTCTTCTCATAAAACGATGTCATCTGTCTAGTTTTCATCAAGATCCAGCTTTAACGCTTTTTCATACTCTATTGGATCATTCATATTAAAAACAGCGGTATCCTTCACAGGGATGCCTTTTCTGCTCAGGATATCTTCTGAAATATACCTCACATGAAGATTCTGAAGCAGGCTCATCATACGAAGCTCATTTTTCGCTAAAGACTGCGAAACAGCATGCAACGCATCCTTTCGATACGCACCAAACAAAGGATGCACGTGACCTTCAAGCTTTGGGATAGCTGCCTGGTAGTCTTCTAGCTCCTCTAGTAAAAAATCCCCCAGGCTTGAAGAGATAAACGGCATATCACAGGCCACTATTAAATTTTTCTCCGACCTGGTAGCTTTAAGCCCTGCTTGTATACCTGCAAGGGGACCTTTCCCCTTTTGCTCATCACCAACCATCGGTATATTCAAATATTGATACGTATGAAAAGTATTGGTGACGATGAGAAGTTCATCCGTGATTTTTTCAAGTTCGATGGCAATTCTTTCAATGACTGGAACACCATCTATCTTCATTAATGCCTTGTTTTGTCCCATACGACTTGATTGTCCACCTGCTAAAATAATACCCGTTCTGATCAGGCTCATCGTCCACCTTTCTAAATGATATTCCTCTATCTTAATATGGAAAGAGGAGAAAGACTATGATCTTCAACCATATCTACAAAGTTGTCACACATTTTCACCATTTAGGTAAGCGAAAGAAAGTACTAGAAACATCTGGGAAACTAGACTATGATTAAAAAAATAAAGCTCATAGGAGGTTCAACACAATGACATTGAAAAAAGTAATGACCATTGCTGGTTCTGACACAAGTGGAGGCGCTGGCATTCAAGCAGATTTAAAAACATTCCAGGAGCTTGGCGTCTATGGAATGACCGCTCTAACAACCATTGTAACGATGGATCCGAAAAATCATTGGCATCATAATGTGTTTCCCATTGCGATTGAAACGCTAGAATCACAGCTTGAAACGATTCTTTCTGTAGGAATTGACGCGATGAAGACAGGCATGTTAGGAACAGTGGAAATCATTGAGCTAGCAGCTAAGGTAATTGATGAAAACCAACTTCAAACCGTCGTAATTGATCCAGTTATGGTATGTAAAGGGGAGGATGAAGTATTACACCCAGAGACAACGGAGGCTCTTCGTGAAATCCTAGTGCCACGTGCAACAGTTGTCACTCCAAACCTATTTGAAGCAAGTCAGCTGGCACAAACCGCTCCTCTTCGTACGATTGAAGATATGAAGAAAGCTGCGGTAAAAATCCATGCACTTGGTGCCAAGTATGTATTAATTAAGGGTGGAAGTAAGCTACAACACGAAAGAGCCGTCGATCTTCTGTTTGATGGTGAGGAATTTACTCTACTCGAAAGTGAAAAAATTGATACCACTTACATTCATGGCGCAGGCTGTACCTACTCTTCAGCTATTACAGCTGAGCTTGCCAAAGGAGCATCCGTGAAGGACGCTGTTGCTACAGCCAAAGACTTCATTACAGCTGCGATCGCACATGGATTTAAGTTAAATGAATATGTTGGACCAACGATGCACGGCGCGTACCGTACATTTGGTGCAAAAGTGAAAGCATAAAAAATAGAGCCGTTGGAGTAGATTCCAGCGGCTTTTCTCCTTTAGATGTCTAGCTCCAGCGCCCAGCAACTAGTGTACTTCGGTCTTCTCCCTACGATAAGTCAACATCGAATCACTTCGTTCTTCGTGTTTCCTTTATCTCAGTCGAAGCCCTCCAGTCCATACGTTGCTAAACGGGCGCTTCCGCTTTTCTTTATTCAAACATACGACCTAAATTCGCCATTTCAATCGCTGAAACCGCTGATTCCCAGCCTTTGTTTCCAGCTTTTGTTCCTGCTCTTTCAATTGCTTGTTCAATCGTATTGGTTGTTAGCACACCGAAAATAACGGGAACTCCTGTGTTTAATGTGGTTGCCTGTACACCTTTGGCTGCTTCATTACATACATAATCAAAGTGTGGAGTGGATCCACGAATAACTGTTCCTAATGTGATTACTGCATCGTATTTTTTGCTTTGTGCCATTTTTTGAGCAATTAACGGAATTTCAAATGCACCTGGTACCCAAGCCACATCTACGTCTTCGTCAGCGACACCGTGTCTTTTTAGAGCATCTTGTGCTCCGCTTAGCAACTTACTTGTAATAAATTCATTAAAACGACCTACAACAATTCCAACCTTTAACCCACTGCCAACTAAATTTCCTTCAAAGCTTTTTCCCATAATCAATTCCTCCTAAAAGTGTAGTAAATGTCCTAATTTACTTTGTTTTGTTTTTAAATACTTTTCGTTTTCTTCTCGTGATTGCATTTGGATCGGCACACGATCAACAATTTCCAGGCCATACCCCTTTAATCCTTTGATTTTTCGAGGATTGTTCGTTAACAGTCGGATCTGGCTAATTCCTAAATCTTTTAAAATTTGAGCACCAATCCCGTATTCTCGTAAATCGGCACCAAAGCCAAGCTTTTCGTTCGCTTCCACTGTATCATAGCCTTCCTCTTGCAGCTTGTACGCTCTTAGCTTGTTCAACAGTCCAAGTCCTCGACCTTCTTGACGCAAATACAGTAACACTCCTGCGCCTTCTTGCTCGATTTGGCTTAAAGCAGAATGAAGTTGTGGGCCACAATCGCAGCGATACGATCCGAACACATCACCTGTTAAGCATTCTGAGTGAACGCGAACAAGAACCGGTTTGCTAGAGTCTATGGTTCCCTTAACTAAAGCTACATGCTCTTTGCCATCAATGACATTGGAATATCCAACGGCTCGGAATTGGCCAAACTCGGTTGGAAGCTCAATTTCCACTTCTCTTTGAATTAAGCGGTCTTCGCAATTGCGATACTCAATCAAATCTTTAATCGTAATCATTTTGACATTCAGCTTTTTAGCAATCTCTTTTAACTGTGGTACGCGTGCCATGCTGCCATCTTCATTCATGATCTCGCAAATAACCCCTGCTGGCTTTGCTCCTGATAGCATGGCCAAGTCAACAGCTGCCTCTGTATGACCCGCACGCTTTAGCACCCCGCCTTTTTTCGCGATGAGTGGAAATATATGACCTGGACGTTTAAAATCAGCTGCCTTAGATTCAGGGTTGAGCATTTGTAAAATCGTATCCGAACGCTCAAAGGCGGATATACCAGTCGTTGAATTTTTATGATCAATACTTACTGTAAAAGCCGTCCCATGCGGATCCGTGTTTCTTGCCACCATCGGCATGAGCTCGAGCTTCTGAGCTAGCTCTTCTTCAATCGGAACACAAATCAGCCCTCTTCCATGCGTCGCCATTAAATTGATGACCTCAGGAGTTGTTTTTTCCGCTAACGAAATGAAATCCCCTTCGTTCTCTCGATCTTCATCGTCACAAACGATGATGACTTTTCCATTCTTTAAGTCTTCCAATGCTTCTACAATCGAATTAAACATGTCTCTTTCCTCCTTATTTAAACCCATTTTCCTCTAGAAATTGAGCGCTGAGAGAAGAACTTTTTTGAATGGTCTGAGTGGCTTGTTTGGATAAAAAATGTGATATGTACTTGCCAATCATATCGCACTCAATATTTACAATATCTCCGGCATCTTTTCGCCCGATAATCGTTTCCGATAACGTGTGCGGAATCAATGAAAGAAGGAAACTATTCTCTGACACACCAAAAACCGTTAAACTAGTTCCGTCCACTGTAACGGACCCTTTTTCGATGATGTAGTGTAAGAGGTCACTCGATGCTTCTATCTCGTAGTACACGGCATTGGCAACCTCTCTCTTTTCTTTAATCACCCCGAGACCATCCACATGCCCCGAAACGAAATGACCACCAAACCGTCCACCAGCTGCCATCGCCCTTTCCAGGTTCACATGGGACCCTGGTTCCACATCTCGTAGGCTTGTTGCCTTAATTGTCTCAGGCATCACATCTACTGTGAATGCGTTTGACGTAAAAGAAGTGACAGTTAAACAAACACCATTGACCGCGATACTGTCGCCGAGCTTTACATCCGTGAGAATATGATTGGCCTCAATCGTTAACACCGAAGATTGCCCTGTATTCTTGGTATGGGTTACAAGTCCAATTTCCTCAATAATCCCTGTAAACATTTTTTTGCCTCCTTCCATGGTCAAGCTACTTATGCCGCTCATTTTAATGTTTCCTACTTGTAGCATCTCCGAAAAACTCGGGATTCTCTCGTGTAAGACCGTATCAATCGCTTGCTCATGACTCATTGAGACGATAATTTCATCCATACGGGTCATAAACAAACTTTTATGACCGAGAGAACACCCTTTTTGCCAGCTCAAAGGTCATAAACCATAATTTATGACCTTTGAACCTGAATTTTCACCAGGCAACAAGTCATAACCACTCTTTTATGACCTGTAGCCCAAATATTCCTTCATAATGGAGTCATAAACAAAAATAAACCCCGCACCAATAAAGGGACGGGGTCAGAAAAATGGCAATGTCAAATAAAGGTCTAAAAATGGGTACACTTCACCCATACACATAAACCAGAATTTTTTTCCTTCTCCCATCCAGACTTTTACTGTCGGCTCTGGAGTTTCACCAGATCCACCGTTTGAATGAACACTCAAACGGGTCACGGACTAAGAAGCTCTTGCTTCATCACCGCCGGTTGGGAATTGCACCCGACCCCGAAGGAATACTATTTAAATTGCTCTTATTATACCTAAACTTTCCGCAAAAGGAAACCTAAAACTCTTGCCGACATCATTTTGTTGTAAAATCAACCAATCCTACTTTTCGCTTTTCCATCATGTTTTTAGTAAAATATAAATTATTATATGCTTTAACGAAGTGAAGGAGGAAATAACATGGAGCTCGTCATAGTGGAAGAAGTTCAAAAAGAGCTAAACCGTCTTGCAAACCAAGATGTGTATATACATTTAGAAACGACAAATGGAGCGTATGCGACTCATAATGATGAATCTTTTTTTTCCTCAGGGGCATTTATTCGCAATGCACTGGTGAAATACGAGATTGGTCAAATCAAAGGAAATGGGCCTTACCGCATTGGTTTGAAGCTGAACATCGGCTGGGTTTATGCTGAAGGAATCACTCATTTTGAAATAGACGATCAAAATAGATTATTAATGGCTGGACACGATTATCAAGGTAAACTAGCAGTTGCCTTCCAAATCAGTCCAACACCATTTGAGTAGAAAGGAGCGCATCATGGAAAAAGAACGTCAAATTTTAGTTATTTTCCCTCACCCTGACGACGAGGCATTCGGTGTTTCAGGCACTCTTGCTTTAAATATCCAAAACGGGACACCTGTCACATATGCCTGCTTAACGCTTGGTGAAATGGGTCGGAACTTAGGGAATCCACCGTTTGCCACAAGAGAGTCGCTCCCGCAAATTCGTAAAGTGGAACTTCAAAACGCAGCCCAATCGATTGGAATTCAAGATTTACGTATGCTTGGATATCGCGATAAAACGGTAGAATTTGAAGATCCTGAAAAATTAGCGGATCATATGGGAGAAATTATTGCCGATGTGAATCCGTCCTTAATCATCACGTTTTACCCAGGATATTCCGTACACCCTGACCACGATGCGACGGGGGCTGCGGTTGTAAAAGCCGTTGGGCGGTTAGCTCCAGAAAAAAGACCCAAACTACACTGTGTAGCTTTTTCAAAAAACACATTGGATGAGCTTGGTGCACCCGACATCGTAATTGATGTTACCGCTGTATCTGATCAGAAAATTGCCACTATCAAGGCTCATGCGTCACAAACGCAATTAACGATTCAAAATATGGCCGAAAAGCTTAAAGCAAATGATCCCGACATGATTGCTTGGGTAAATAACGAACGTTTCTGGACGTATAAATTTTAATAACTATGCCCACAGGATTAAAAGCCTGTGGCTCTTTTTTTATCTATGAACTGCTTCTGTCTCAAGTACTTCTTTTAACTTTTGTAATTGACCTCCATCTTCATTTTTAATGATTTTAACTAACTGTTTTTTCGTAAGGAAGCTTAAAAAACCTCCTGTTTTAACTTCGGCCTCCATCTCAACCTGGGTACCTTCCTCAATCGCCGAAAAAGTATAGTGATATAGGATTTCTACTCCATTGGATACGCTTTTTGAGGTAAAGGAAGTGGGTCGAGCGAACTCAGTAATGTGAATTTCCGCTTGAATACTCCTTCTTCTTACAAGCCTTGTTTCCAAGAATCGACTTCCATGTCCAACTGGTCCATTAGACAATTTTTCCATGTCAGTCACAAACGGCAATAAGTTCGTGGCATTTTCTAGGTTTGATAGATAACTAAACACTTCTTCAATTGGTCGGTGAATGATCTCACTTACTCGAAAATCAGCCATTTATTATGCACCTCGGGACGATTATTTGTCCTTATTATACTAAAACCCAGTCATACATCTGTCGAAAATATTCACAAATTCTCCCTTTCCATTTGAAAAATTTTCGCTTATGATAGTAGTGAGTGATTACTCACTTATATTATAAGGAGGGATTCAATTGAATCCAATCGTCCAAATTGAACAGGTGACAAAGCACTTTGGAAAACAAGAAGTATTAAAAGGAATTAGTTTAGATATTAACGAGGGAGAAATTTTCGGGTTACTTGGACCATCTGGTGCAGGGAAAACCACCCTAGTAAAGCAGCTGGTGGGTCTTGAGCTTCCTTCATCCGGAAGAAACAAAGTGTTTAGCATCGTGATGCCTTCACTAGAAGTAATCTCCAAAATCGGTTATATGGCTCAGTCAGATGCCTTATACGGAGAACTAACAGCTAGAGAAAATCTTCAGTTCTTTGCTTCTTTATACGGACTAAACGGAGCACGTCAAAAAGAAAGAATTCAAGCTTGTATGGAAATTGTTCAGCTAACTGATCATACCGATAAACAAGTTTCCAATTACTCGGGAGGGATGAAGCGCCGCCTTTCACTAGCAATCGCCCTTATCCATGAACCAAAGCTATTAATTTTAGATGAACCTACGGTCGGGATTGACCCTGTGCTTCGAAAAAGCATTTGGGATTCCTTTTATGAGTTAAAAAAGCAAGGAGTCACGATTATTGTCACCACACATGTCATGGATGAGGCAGATAAATGCGATCGATTAGGGATGATAAGAGATGGACACTTAATCGCTGTTGGTACTCCTCAAGCTCTAAAAGAAAGCATGAACAGTACAAGTCTTGAAGATGCCTTTTTGAGCTATGGAGGTGGTAACTAATGCGAGTCATGGCCCTTGTTAGAAGAATATTAAAACAAATTGTACGTGATAAACGAACAATGATGTTGCTCATTATGGCTCCAATCCTTGTTTTAACGATGCTTCATCTCGTCTTTAATGGAGAAAGCTATACACCAAAGGTTGGCTTCGTTGACCTTCCCACTCCCCTTGTAGAACAGCTTAATGATGCTGATGAAGCAACCATCAACCTATACGAAACAACCGACGAAGCAAAGACTGCCTTAAAGGAACGAGACATTGATGGATATGTGAATATGTCAGGTACCTCTCTTCAGCTAACGTTAGAAGGTAGTGACCCTACTATTAATGGAGCGACGATGAAGTGGTTACAGGAGGCACTTAAGTCGATTCAGCCTGACTCTTCCGCTACCATGCTTGAAGTCAACTATGTCCACGGTTCAAGCGATATGAACCAGTTTGACTCGTTTGGACCTGTGTTGCTAGGATTTTTTATCTTCTTTTTCGTATTCCTTATTGCAGGAGTCTCCTTTTTACGCGAACGAACGACCGGAACGCTTGAAAGGCTGCTTTGTAGTCCTCTTCGGAAATGGGAAATCGTGGTTGGTTATGTGATTGGTTTTGGAATTTTTACGATGATACAAGCGACCATTATTGCCTCCTATGCCATCTATGTTCTGGGAATGATGATGGAGGGAGCGTTTGTTTATGTTCTTGTCATCACCTTACTTTTATCTCTGACCGCCTTAACGCTCGGCGTACTGCTGTCGGCATTCGCTAACAATGAATTGCAAATGATTCAGTTTATCCCGCTTGTGATCGTTCCACAGATCTTTTTCTCTGGGTTGTTTAATCTGGAGACGATTTCTGATTACTTAAGCTGGATTGGCCCACTCACTCCCCTGTACTATGGAGCTGAAGCCTTAAGAAATGTTATGATAAGAGGGTATGGGTGGGGTGAAATTTCTTTTGATTTGCTTATGTTAGCAGGATTTTCACTTCTGTTCATGATTCTAAACATTCTTGCCCTTAAAAAATATCGTTCTATTTAACAAGGAGTATATATGTCAGATAATCATATGATTGATGAAATTATTGATAAAAATGAAAATCTAACCGAAAAACAAAAGCTGATTCTCGAAGCTGCTATAGAATCCTTTGCTGAAAAAGGCTACGCTGCTACCTCTACAAGTGAAATTGCAAAGAAAGCAGGTGTAGCTGAAGGAACCATTTTTCGCCATTATAAAACGAAAAAGGATCTCTTGTTATCGATTGTTGCTCCCATGATGGCAAAGCTGATCGCACCGTTTGTAATAAAAGACTTGAACAAGGTGTTGAACCAGGATTTTGAGAGCTTAGAAGATTTTTTACGGGCAATGATTCATAATCGGGCCGAGTTTCTAAATGCCAACATTCCCTTGTTCAAAATTGTTCTTCAGGAAATCCCCTTTCAACCAGAACTACAAAAGCAGTTCAAGGAGCATATTGCGATTAAGATTTACGAAAGAATGGAAGCTATTATCAAGCATTATCAAGAGGTCGGGCAATTGATTGACCTTCCTCCTTATCAAGTGGTTCGGATGACAGCCTCGAGTATTTTCGGATTTCTGATCGGTCGTTATCTTCTTTTCCCCGAGCTAAATTGGGATGATGAACAAGAAATCGAAGCAACGATTCAATTTATTTTGCATGGATTAGCACCAAAAGAAAAGGCTTGAGGGTTACATTCCTCAAGCCTTTTCTTATTTTACTCAGCTAACGCTTGTAGGATAGCTTCTCCTACACCACTTTCGTCGTTTCTCAATGTCACGTGAGTGCATCGTTCTTTAATATCGTCATTTGCATTGCCCATGGCTACTGATCGGCCAACCACTCGAAACATAGATAAATCATTATAATTATCGCCAACCGCCATCGTATCCTGTAAAGCAATTCCCTTTTCTTCTACAAACTCTGCTAAAGCAATCCCCTTTTGTGCTTGTGTGTTCATCAGCTCTAGGTTCCCAAATGCTGATGAGGTTACTTCTAGATGATCGATTTGCTTCAGCTTTTGCTCGACCTCGTCTAAGAAGCTATGATCCTTATGGAATACTAGTAGTTTATATATGGTTTTTTCTCCGTTTAAAATCGGTTCATAGCTATCCACAATATGAATCAAACCTTTATCATATCTATGTTGAGCTTCTTCTTCCACAAGCTCTCTTGACAGCTCAGGATTGGCAGTCGTAAAGATATCGATAATGATTTCAACGCCCTTATCATAATCGACCGTGTAAGTTCCTTCACTTGTATAAATTTCGTAGTAAATGCCTACTTGATTTAACACGTCTGCAGCTTGTTTAGCGATCTTGTGATCTAGCGGATGAGCTTTGACAACCTCGCCTTCTTTTGTTCGTATCTCTGCCCCATTGGCACAAATTATCGGTAGCTGTAAGCCAGACTCTTGTAAAACTGAAATAGCCTCTTCATAGGAACGACCTGTTGCAATAACAACTTCTACTCCTAAATTCAACGCCTTTTGAATCGCCTCGCGGTTTTTCTCGGATACTTCTTGCTTTGAGTTTAATAATGTTCCATCCATATCACTAGCGATGCATTTAATCATAATCAGTTCCACCTCTATATGTATTTACTACCTTCACGAATGCTGAGCTTAGATAGAGACGTGCGCTCAATAAAATTCTTTACACTGCTCGGATTCGTTTTCGAGTATTCACGCAATGCCCAGCCAATCCCCTTTTGTATAAAAAACTCCTTGCTGTCGGCGTTTTCTCTACAATAACGATACAACAATTCTTCATTGGTATTCTTTTTATATTTTAACTGAAAAAGAATTGCCGCTCGCCTTAACCATAAATCATCACCATAGGCCCAATTATCAATCGTTTCCTTGATTATTTCTGGATGATCTGCTGCAATTTTTCCGACTGCTTTGGGACCGAGAACATCAACTGTATCCCACCACGACTTGGTTGTGATGAGCTTTTCAATCCCAGGTAAATGCTTTTTCTCCAGCTTTTTTAACGATTTTTCCATATAATCAAGTGCAGCTGCTTGAAACTCCCTTTCCGGAAGGGCCCATACCTCTTCGACAAATTCTTCATTATATGGTTGTTTTAATATACCGGTTTCCTCATAAAACTGCTTCATAAGCTCACGTCTTAATGGGGTTTTGATTCCTAAAAAAGGAAACTGGTTTCGCATGTATTTTTCCATATAATAAGCATTCTCGCGATTTCCGTTCGCTCGAAATAAGTTTGTTAGGATGAGGATCTCTTTCATACAGTGCTCCTTTATAGTGACATAACTTTATTGTAAGAGTTTTAATGTAAATTTTCCAATGTTGTAACTGTAAAAATTTATAAAAGGCTGACATAACCGGTGCTTTCTTATAAAAAGACACAATAAACGACGTATGGTTTGGCATACGTCGTTTATTTCAGATTATTATAAGTTGGGCAATAAGTGAGGGCCCTCACCTTCAGTTAGTGAATAGACGGAGAAATTCCCGGTTAATTTGTGATTTTTATTAAAAAAAGCCTAAATAAACGGAGAGATTCCGCCTATTGGTTAAAAAAATTCGAAAATGGGATAGATTCCTTTGCATAACCGGAAATTCTCCACTAGCATTGCATATGTATCCACAGGCAAAAAAATATATTTAAATAGCC
>WTKE01000055.1 GCA_011524525.1 Bacillus sp. (in: firmicutes)
TTCAACACTAATCATTTTTTGTTGACGTATGATTTGTTTAGTTTTCAAAGAACAACTTCGCTTCGTTAGAAGCAACTATATTAGAATAACACCTCAATCACTAGAAGTCAACAACTTTTATTAAATTTCTTTAAGTTGTTATCTCGTCATCAGCGACTGTTTTTATATAATATCATTGTGAGCCTAGAGAGTCAACAAGATATCCGTGGTAATAATATCCAAAAGTATCTATACGTTTCTTCCTCGTTCCTTGAAAATAGTTTACTCGCTATTACGGCCTTCTTTTTTAGGGTAACTTTTATGAACACGCACTCCTTTAGCACTAGGATGAATCTGGTTTTTCCGAAAAATATCCTTTACTAAGAAACCAACAATATAAGCGGAGGTTTTCCGGTTAGACTATAAAATCGAGCTCGATTTGGGATATATAAGCGGAGTTTTTCCGTTTAAGCACCGCAAAATTACTCAATTTTACGTTTTTTGAGTCAATAGCCGGAATCCTTCCGTCTATATTAGCTATTTTCAGTGCAATTTCTTAAATAAGAGAAATTTCTCCGTCTATTTTATACCCAACAAAAAGCATATGTGATTCGATCTGCTATTTACCGTTTTGCACACACAAGTAAAAAACCAGCCTTCCTAAGGAAAGACTGGTCGTGTTTCTTCTATAATATATTACTTAGTGATTGAAATGACGTTTTGATCCTTAAGTGTTACAGCACCTTGCTTATTGATGGTTACTTTTTCGCCTTCAGCAAGGTTTGTGAATACTACAGGAGTAATCGTTGATGTTGCATTTTTCTTAATAAATTCAAGATCTACCTTAAGTAAAGGTTGACCTGCAACGACTGTATCATTTTCGCCAACTAACGCTTCAAAACCTTCTCCTTTTAGGTTTACTGTATCAATACCAAAATGGATTAAGATTTCGCGTCCGCTATCAGATACAATTCCGATTGCGTGCTTCGTTGGGAATAGGTTAACGATTTTACCGTTTACCGGTGATACTACTGTACCTTCTGTTGGCTCAATGGCAAATCCATCACCCATCATTTTACCAGAGAATACTGCATCAGGAACTTCTGTGATTGGCTTTAGGTTACCTGTTAATGGTGAAACGAAAGCATCATCACTTGAAGTAGCTGTGTTTACTACATTTGTTGTTTCAGTAGCTTTTGCTGCTGGAGCTGGTCTTTTTCCAGCCATAATGTCTTTCATTTGACCTTTAATTGTTTCAGAACGAGGACCAAAGATTGCTTGAATATTGTTACCTACTTCAAGTACCCCTGCTGCCCCAAGCTTTTTCAGTCTATCTTTATCAACAGATCCGATATCATTTACAGATACACGAAGACGAGTGATACATGCGTCAAGGTGAGAGATATTCTCTTTTCCACCCATTGCTTCTAAAATATCGTACGGAAGGTCGCTAGTTTGTCCAGCTGCTCCTTCTGTTCCCTCTTCTTCCACTTCACGACCTGGAGTTTTTAAGTTAAACTTACGGATTGCAAAACGGAAACCGAAGTAGTAAATTACTGCAAATACAAGACCTACTGGAATAACTAACCAAGCATTTGTTTGTGGGTTGATTAGACCAAATAGAATGTAGTCAATTAAACCACCAGAGAATGTCATACCGATTTTTACATCTAAAAGATGCATAACCATGAACGATAAACCAGCAAATACTGCATGGATACCAAATAGAATTGGAGCTACGAATAAGAATGAGAATTCAATCGGCTCTGTAATACCTGTTAAGAAAGCTGTTAAACCAGCTGAAGCCATAAGTCCACCAACAACCACTTTTCTTTCAGGACGAGCTTCGTGATAAATTGCTAATGCTGCTGCAGGTAAACCGAACATCATGAACGGGAACTTACCAGTCATGAATGTACCTGCTGTTAAGTTTTGAACGTTATCGCTGATTTCTGCCATGAAGATACGTTGGTCACCACGAACCACATCTCCAGCAAGTGTTGTATATTGACCAAACTCATACCAGAAAGGTGAGTAGAAAATATGGTGTAATCCGAATGGAATTAATGAACGCTCAATAATACCAAAGATAAACGCTGATAATGTTAAGTTTGCATGAACCATGTTTTGCGAGAATGCATTTAGACCATTTTGAATTGGTGGCCAAACAATTAGCATCACAAGACCTAAGATTACTGCTGTTGCAGCTGTGATAATTGGTACGAAACGCTTACCAGCAAAGAATCCTAAATATGATGGTAATTCAATTTCATAGTATTTATTGTAAAGACCTGCTGCGATAATACCGACGATGATACCACCGAATACCCCAGTTTGTAGAGTTGGAACTCCAAGAATACTTGAGTAATTTAATCCGTTTACATCTTCAGCCGTTAAGCCTAAAGCTGTACCCATTGTAACATTCATAATCAAGTAACCGATGATTGCAGCTAAACCAGCTACTCCATCTCCACCTGCTAAACCAACAGCAACCCCAACCGCAAAGAGTACTGGAAGATTTCCGAATACGATATCCCCCGCACTTTGCATAATTGAAGCAACCATTGCTACTCCATTGTTATCTAAAAATGGAGCTAACTCCAACAATGCAGGGTTTTTAAGCGCTGCCCCTAATGCAAGTAAAATACCTGCTGCAGGAAGTAAAGCAACTGGTAACATCAATGCTTTACCAACTTTTTGTAAAACACCAAACACCTTTTTAAACATGGTAGAACCTCCTAAATAATTTGTTTCGCTCATTGTCGCTTCCCAATTTGCAAAAGAAAACAAAAAAGGCATGAGGGAAAAAGGAATCAAAATAGAGCTTACAAGGTTTATAATACCCGTAAATCTCCATTTCAATTATCTTCTTCACTCATGCCTGATCGAATCAGTAACACGTATAAAAGATAAGTTCGAATTATTTAACTTTCTTTTGAAGCCTTTGCAAATGCATCGTTAGATACACTGCTTCTGCATCAAATACTGTTTTCTTTAATGCTTGTTGCATCACTTTAATGAGCTTCCATGAGAGATTGTAACACACCGGATACTCCTCTTTCAAGAGGTTTGCGATTTTTTCTGGTTCTTCTACTTTTTCTCCATTATGAACGCGCTCAATCGTGAATCGGATATGTCGAACAAGCCTCATATAATCAATACTTTCCTTATCGATTGATATTTCAAGTTGTTCCTCAATCATATCAATCAAACGAGTAACCAATTGAGAGTGCTGATTCACTTCAGAAAGATTTCGATTCATCACGGCACTATGAATATGCAGAGAAATAAATCCTACTTCCCCTTCAGGAAGCTCCAGTCCTGTACTCTCTTTGATCATATTTACCACTTCTTTAGCTATTTCATATTCAAACGGATAGAGTGCTTTCGTCTCTATTAAGAAAGGATTTCTCATTTCAAGCCCGTTCGAAAGCCGACTGACAGCAAACATTAAATGGTCGGTTAAGGCTACGTGGATATGCTCATTTAACTCTGCATTTGCTCTTTTCTTTATTAACTCGATCGCAGAAATGAACACTTCATGAAGATTACTTTCAACAAATGGAAGGAGTTTTATATAATTTTCTTGTTCCTTTTCATTTTTTAATACAAAAAGCTTTTCCGCTGACGCCTCGTCGATGACATCTCCCGTTTTACGGTTAAATCCGATGCCTTTACCGATAACAACAACTTCTCCATAGTCCGAATGGTCAGCTATCACTACATTATTATTTAAATTTTTGCTAATGATAAGTCCAGACATCATAATTCCCCGCTTTATTTTGAGAGCTTCGACATAACATGTTTAATGTTATATAAGGGACAAAAGCTTGTCAATTAGAATACGCAAACGCATTCATATTTCTTAAGAAACTTTCATAATAAAAGGGGTTGACTACGAGTAGCCAACCCCTATTTTCTATTCGGTTAAGAACATAAAGTATAATAGGAAGATTACAAAGAATACGTACATAACTGGGTGAATTTCTTTTGTACGGCCTTTTACCATCATCGTAATTGGGTAGAAGATGAATCCAGCTGCAATTCCTGTTGCAATGCTATAAGTTAATGGCATAGCAATAATTGTTAAGAAAGATGGTACAGCAATTTCAAAACGATTCCACTCAATTTTCCCTAAAGAAGATACCATGAGTACCCCTACAATGATTAGGGCCGGTGCTGTTACAGGTGATGTAACAACCGATAATACAGGGAAGAAGAATAACGATAATAGGAAGAAGCCTGCTGTTACAAGTGCTGCAAAACCAGATCGTGCACCTGAAGCTACCCCTGCAGATGATTCAATATAAGAAGTCGTTGTTGATGTTCCAAAAATCGAACCTACTAATGATGCAATAGAATCTGCAAATAAAGCTCTTCCTGCATTAGGAAGTTTATTTTCTTTCATTAATCCCGCTTGGTTCGCAACTGCTACAAGCGTTCCTGCGTTATCGAAAAAGTCAACGAATAAGAAAGTTAAAATGATCCCCAGCATCGTAGCTGTGTAGAATGATGGATCCCCAAATGCTGAGAATAAAGAACCGAAAGTTGGTTCAAGACTCGGTACTGCTCCAACAACCTTTTCAGGTGCATCAATTAAGTTAAAAATCATACCAACGATAACCATAATAATCATTCCGAAGAATACAGCTCCGTTAATATTTCTTGTCATCATAATTACTGTAATAAGAAGGCCAAAGATAGCAAGTAGCGTATTCCCAGCTGTTAAATCTCCAAGACCAACCAATGTTGCATCATTATTTACGATAATGCCTGCATTTTTTAAACCAATAAAAGTAATGAACAATCCGATACCAGCGCCCACTGCGTGCTTTAATTCGACCGGAATCGCATTAATGATTTTTTCACGTAACCCTGAAATAGTTAGTAATAAGAAGAAAACACTTGAAATAAATACTGCTGCTAAAGCATGTTGCCAAGGTGCTCCATGAGTTAATACGACTGAGTATGCAAAGAATGCATTCAGACCCATACCAGGTGCTAGGGCAATCGGGAACTTACCGATAAGCCCCATAATAATCGACCCTACTGCTGCTGCTAATGCTGTAGCTACAAAAACCGCTCCATAATCCATACGCATCGCATCAGGAAGATCAGGTACATCTGCTAGTGTCAACGTAAGTGGGTTGACTACTAAAATATATGCCATTGCTAGGAAGGTTGTTAATCCACCCATAAACTCGCGACGATAGTTCGTTCCAAGCTCTTCAAATTGAAAGTATTTTTTCATTTCTTTCTTTTCCTCCATTTTTAGAAAAATAAAAACGCTCCAACAACTAGGAGCGCCTGACAACAAAGATTCGCGAAATAGAGGCCAAAGAAAGGGCCAATTATTATCACTCACCTCGTAGTCAAGCTATTTACGGTAGCTCGGTAGAAACTTCTGGGCCATATCCCCAAGATTATACGACGAAAAACGACATTTATTAGTACTTTCTCATCATACCAAGCACTCGTATTTTCGTCAATATAAAAAACGAACATTTTTTCAAATGTCCGTTTTATTGTTCGTATTTTGTTAGATTTTATTCCCACTCAATTGTTGCTGGTGGCTTACTTGTGATATCATATACGACTCGGTTTACATGGCTAACTTCATTTACAATGCGAGTAGAAATGACTTCTAGTACTTCCCACGGAATTCTTGCCCAGTCAGAAGTCATTCCATCAATAGAAGTAACCGCACGAATACCGATCGTATAATCATACGTACGAGCATCTCCCATTACACCCACTGAACGAATGTCAGGTAGGACAGTGAAGTATTGCCAAATATCACGATCAAGTCCAGCCTTCTTAATTTCCGCACGTAGGATCGCATCCGATTCACGAACGATTTCAAGCTTATCTTCAGAAATTTCCCCAAGTACACGGATTCCTAGTCCTGGTCCTGGGAAAGGTTGACGCCATACGATTTCGTCAGCAATTCCAAGTTCCGTACCAAGCGCACGTACCTCATCCTTGAATAGTGTGCTAAGTGGCTCAATTAATGTGAATTGCATGTCTTCAGGAAGACCACCGACATTGTGATGGGACTTAATGGTTTGAGCTGTAGCCGTACCACTTTCAATAATGTCAGTATATAGAGTACCCTGTGCTAGGAAATCAATTCCCTCAAGTTTTGCTGCTTCATCATCAAACACATAAATGAACTCATTACCGATGATTTTACGCTTTTGTTCTGGGTCACTTACTCCAGCGAGCTTCCCTAAGAAGCGCTCCTTCGCATCCACCTTAATCACGTTCATGTTAAAACCGTCAGCAAAAGTTTTCATTACACTTTCAGCTTCCCCTTTACGAAGTAAGCCGTGGTCAACAAAGATACATGTTAGTTGGTCACCAATTGCTTTATGAATGAGCACCGCTACTACCGATGAATCCACTCCACCACTTAGTGCACAAAGAACTTTTCTGTCCCCCACTTGCTGGCGGATTTTTTCCATTTCGACTTCGATAAAGTTTTCCATCGACCAGTTTCCAGTACATTCACAAACACCGAATACGAAATTCTTTAACAGCTCATTTCCGTAAACAGAGTGGCGAACTTCCGGATGGAATTGTACCCCAAATAACTTACGATCCGCATCACTCATAGAAGAAATCGGGCAAGAAGGACTAACTGCATCTACCGTAAAGCCTGGAGGAGCATCTACGACTAAATCTCCATGGCTCATCCAAACGATTTGCTCCTGTGGAAGGTCAGCAAATAATTTCGACTTATTCTCAATTTGAATAGCTGCTTTTCCATACTCACGGTGCTTAGCAGGTTCCACTTTCCCATTAAAATGAGTAGTCATTAGCTGCATGCCGTAACAAATTCCTAGGATTGGCAATCCAAGCTCAAAAATTTCCTCATCGCAACGGAATGAACCTTCGTCATACACGCTGTTTGGACCACCAGATAAAATAATCCCTTTTGGATTCATTTGACGAATTTCATCTGCCGTAATTGTATGAGGGTGCAGTTCACTATACACACCAAATTCACGAATCCTTCTAGTAATCAACTGATTGTACTGACTTCCAAAGTCCAATACAACGATCATTTCCTGACCTGATAAACCTACCTTTTCAGACATTCAATTCACCTCATTGTTATTTTTCCCAATAAAAAAGCTAGAATTCTACTCCAAAAAAAATTTTTGAAGGCAGAATTCTAGCTTGATATCTCTAACAACCATAGAAAGCTCCGCCTTCATAGTCAAATCATTTACGGCGATTTGGTAGAGACTCTCGAACCATATTTTCGAGGATATATGAAGAGATACATTTTTATAATATTAGAGATTATTGTAACAACATGTCGTTTTATCGGTCAAGCAATTGTCTTTTTAATTAAATTTTCCCACAATTCACGCGTTTGGTCCCAGCTACCTTCTTCCAGCATCCCTTTATATACATATCTCTCATACAGTGAAGTAAGTGTCCCCATATCTTTCGAGGAAAAGAAGTAATCAACATACTCGGCATAGTCTCGGAGTGTTTGATGTTCCTTTCTCTTAATCCCATATCGATCGAGCTGCTTTAATAAGGTCAGATAGGCTTTTGAGAAGTCATCATCCTTCTTTTTAAACCTAAAAATAAGAACCAGTAAATAAGGAAGCCATTTTAACCGTAGTTTATAGGCAATATAGACAACTACACCTATCACCCCGAGAAGGATTAGTCCCTTTTTCCAGTGTTCAACAAAACCCGCCTCTACTTTAGTCCAAAAATCCTTCCAAGAAAACGTGCTGTCAGCGGAAACTGTTTCTTCAGGTGCTTCTGGTCTTTCTACATCCGGCTGTTCCCTAGTTTCAGGTGTCTCTACCTCCGTTGAGCTCTCAGTGGCTGAATCAAAATTCAATTGAACATTACTTGAAAAACCTTGCGTAGGCTCAAAAGGAACCCAACCTACTCCAGGAAAATATACTTCGACCCACGAATGCGCATTGTTATTTGTAATCGTATAGCCTCGTTTCCCTGACTCCGTTGGTCCTTGATACTCCCCTTCGGTATATCCCTTTACCCAGCGAGAAGGTATACCTACTGAGCGTAATAATACAACCATTGAGGTAGAATAATTATCACAATATCCTCTTAGCGTTTCAAATAAAAACTGATCCACGTAATCCTCATCTGTACCTGGTACGGCTACATCTATCTGATCATACGTAAATCCGTTCATCCCAAAGTATCTTTCTACTGCTCTTGCTTTATCAAACCAGGTTTCTTGTTCACCAGTAATTTCAAGCGCCAAGTCCTTCACTCGTTGCGGCAATGTTTCAGGAAGCTGTGTATATTGATAGATAAACTCTTGACTTAACTCAGCTTGCTCTAGGCTTTTAGTTGCCTTCATGGCGTTTACACTGTATCTCGGAATGTCGTACGATACTGAGTATTCCTCTAATGGTGCCGTTCGGTCCGCCTCTAATGTATATATCTTTTCAAGCCCTTCATTCACACGGAAGGAGTAGCTTACATTCTCAGTACTAACCGATTTTAGCCCTAACGGATAAATAATATGCGGATAACTCCGAACAGAAGTTACATTTGCCGTTAGCTCCTTTACCTCTAATCCTTCTTGATTAAAGGAGCTAATGGGAAACCCTTCATTTTGAGCAAACGGAATGGGATCATCCGAGCTCGATACCTCCCAGCCCTTTCCCGTATAAATATCCTTTGTTTCTACTCTCCAGTAATGCCTTTGGTCCACTTCGGTCTCATAAACAACCGTATCGTCTCCAATAAACGGTCCACCTAGACTCGTATCATCGGTTCCGTAGCCTACCCTTTGTCCACCTGTTCCTCCTCCACTATCTTCTGAGTAGGAAGTCAGGTATGGAACAGGATCTGGCCAAATCGGTTCCGCTTTTGGTCCACCAAATCCAAGGGCAACACTGGCCCCAATCATTAAAAGCAGAGGTAACCCCCACTTACCTTTGGAGGTAAGCCCCTTAACAATGGCTTCTCTCTCAACCAAACGCTGAAACGTTAACATTCCCATCACAGCAAAACCAACGACTACCGTTCGAACAATCGCACCGTCTGCTTCGTACGGAGTAAATGTATCTAATACGGTAATATAAACTAAGGTCATAAAAAAGAAGATAAACATTTGTCTACGAATAATTAGCCAATAGTGGATCAAATACGCCATAAGCCAAAGCAAAATAAAGAACAGAAGACTTCTAAATTCAAAGGTGAGCGCATTCCATTCCATTTGGAACGAATAACTTATATTGAGGATCAAATCATCCCAAAACTGCGAGAACCATGATAATTGGAAAAAAGACCCTTCAAAATAATAGTGGTGAATAAAATATAGTATATAGACGGTCTTCAACAATGTTCCAATGACCACCTGAACCTTCGAAAAGGAAAGCACGAGGCATAGGAACAGAAATCCTAGAAAGATATGAATGTTTCCTGTATCGGTTAGTGCATCAACTGGCCGTAACCACTCCCATAACAACAAAAACCCAAGCAAGTAAAGAAAGAGAGCGGACATCTTTTCTTGTTTTTTGTTCACATCTGTCATTACCTGCTCACCTCCGAAAACACATCCGAAAAATGCCCTGCATGAACAAGTACCACCCGAACTCCTCTAGCATTTGCTGAACCTTTTAATGAGATTTCTAACGGATTCAAGGACTCTCTTTGATTTTTCACCAAATAAATGGTCACTGCCCCTTTTTTCACAGAGAAAAAGCTTGCTTTTTCGATTAGTGGCTTGGTTAATTGAGAAGTCACCAGCATAGTGGAAACGGTTTGATTTCCAAGAAAGCTTTCTCCCCCTAGAACTCGATCTAAGGATACTTGACTCTCTGCTTTGATTTTAGCTAAATGATATAAAAGGCTTTGCTGATGATCCTCTCCACTTCGGACAGGGAAAAATTGTCGATCCTTACTCAATGTTAATAGCCCCACCTGTGCCCCTTTTCGAAGAATTCCCTTTACTAAAGACGCAGTAAAGGAAACCACTGTCTCAAACTCTGAGGAAGGTGCGCAGTCCATAATCAGGCATATATCATGCGATTGACGCTGCTCAAATTCCTTCGTCATAAGATCATTTCGTTTCGCACTTGCCTTCCAATTAATCCATGAGAATTTATCTCCCGGCTGGTATTCTCTCAGTCCAATTGCCATTGTTGTATCTCTTTGCACTCGTTCTTTAGAGGCGGTCATCCCTTGATCAAACTGATTTTCATGCGGACGATAGACTAGTTCCTCTATCTGAGGATAAACAATAAACCGATCCGTTAATTGAAAATCCACTTGTCTTTCTATTAAACCTAAAGGATCTCCAAGCTTAAGGCGAGCACTCTTAAAAATATGTTCTCCTCGAGGCAACTGTGGAATCTCGTATTCAAATGTAAGCTGTTTTTTAAAACCTGGGAATAAAAGCATTTTTGCTTTTGGATTGCCGCGGAGCTGTTCACTTAAAAGATCCTCTGCGACAAGGTAAAACAGCGGAAAGACATTGGTTCTCGTCAAATGAATTTTCACCTTTAAGGTTTCACCCGCACTGTATTCAAATTTCAAAAGCTCTCTACTAATCTGAAACTTCCGAGTCGAGTAAGAAGCCAAGAAAAGAGCATACAAAGCAAAAGGAACAAAGCTATAAAATAAAAACCAACTGACAAACCCACCTTGGAACATCGCATAAGAAAACGTGACGACGATCAGAAACAGTAAAATAATGAGTTTCCAAATATGCTTTATGGATAGAAAAATTGGTCTCATTACTTCACAAGCCTTTTAACAGGAACAGGTACTCTTTCTACCACTCGTGACATGACATCCTCTGCTGTAATTCCTTCAAACTTCGCTTCGGACTTGAGGATAATCCGATGCGCGAGTACATATGGCGCTAAATACTGGACATCATCAGGCAACACATAATCTCGACTATGCATAAATGCATACGCCTGTGCTGCTTTCATTAAGCCGATGGAACCACGCGGACTTGCCCCAAGGTACACACTGCTATGCGTTCTTGTGCGATGAGAAATATCCACGATATAGCGCTTGATCGTATCATCCACGACTACATTTTGAATTTCTTCCTGAAGTTGTCTAAGTTCCTCTAAATCAATAACAGGCTGTAATTCCGAAATAGGTGATCTCTTTTCCGCTCGAGCAAGAACTTCCATTTCCTCTTCTAAATCTGGGTATCCCATTCTCATTTTTAAAAGAAATCGGTCAAGCTGAGCCTCGGGCAGAGGATACGTCCCTTCGTACTCAATTGGATTTTGCGTGGCCATAACAAAAAACGGCCGTTCAAGCTTATGTGTCACGCCATCAATGGTAACACTGCTTTCTTCCATTCCCTCCAAGAGCGCCGATTGCGTCTTTGGACTCGTTCGGTTAATCTCATCGGCAAGAATGATATTCCCCATAATCGGACCTGGTCGAAATTGAAATTCCAATTCTTTTGGATTATATATCGATACACCAGTCACATCGGATGGAAGAAGGTCCGGAGTAAACTGAATCCGACGAAATTCGGCACTCACAGACTTCGCCAACGCACGGACCATCATCGTTTTTCCGACACCTGGCACATCCTCTAGTAACACATGTCCTTCAGCTAATAATGCAACTAAGCTTAACTCCGCAACATTTCTTTTCCCAATCATTACTTTTTCTATATTTTGAAGAATTCGGTTAATCAATGGATTCATCTGACTCACCCTATAACAACCTCCTGTTAATAGCAAAAATTTCATACCTTTTACATATATTCGAGATATATTGTCAATTTCCTGTAAAAAACGAATATTATTGACCAATACGACCTTTTTAATAGACGTTTCTCCTATGACAGAAGTTTCAACTATACACCAACTGGAAAATATTAATAGATTCGTAGGGTAGAAAGTTTGTCAAAAAAATATAACAATTTATAAAGCAATTTTTTATGAAATCCTTTACAATATAGATGTATAGCTCTTTGCTTATTTTTTTATCGTTTGGTGCAAACGTTTGCGCATTTAAAATACTTTGAGGTGATTACATGAAAAGACTATTTAGTATCGATCCATGGAAAATCGTTGAAACAACCGTAAACAAAGAAAACTTCCGATTAGCAGAAAGTATGATGAGCCTAGGAAATGGTCATATGGGAATGCGCGGTAACTTTGAGGAAACGTATACAGGTGACTTTCACCGCGGCTCCTACATCGCAGGAGTTTGGTTTCCCGACAAAACAAGAGTGGGCTGGTGGAAAAACGGGTATCCACACTATTTTGGAAAGGTAATTAACTCCATCAATTACATTGGCATCCGAGTTGCACTCGACGGAGAAGAGATGGATTGTTACCAAAACCAGGTCACAAGCTATTATCGAGAGCTCGACATGCAACATGGTGTGTTAACTCGCCGCTTTACCATCAATCAAAATGGAAAGGAAACCGATGTAGAAGTAGTTCGTTTCCTATCTATCAGCCATCCAGAGCTTGCTGTTATCAAGTATCAGGTGACCCCGAAAAATTATTCTGGGAATGTAACGTTCACTCCTTACTTAGATGGAGATGTGAGAAATGAAGACTCCAACTATGAGGAAGATTTCTGGTTGGAAGTGCAGCGAGGCGTTAGTCACAACAACGGTCATTTAGTCATGAAAACGAAGGATAATCCGTTTGGCACTCCTACCTTCCATATCGCAGCTAGTATGCGTCTTGTAGTAGACGGAGAAATTCTGTCTCATTCAACAGCTGAGCGTGAAGAGTATGTGGAAAACACGATCTCTGTTCAGGCCCTTGAGAATACGCCTGTTTCAATAATCAAGTATGTTGCCGTAACAACAGATAGAGATTATGAAGTGGCACAGTTAGTAACGAAGGCAGAAGAAGTACTTATCCATTCGCATGAATTGGGCTATCAATCCCTTCTCCAAGAACATAAAGAAGCTTGGCTTAAGCGATGGAGCATTGCAGATGTTGAGATCAATGGAGATGACGAGGCTCAGCAAGGCATTCGTTTCAATTTGTTCCAGTTGTTCAGTACCTACTACGGTGAAGACGCACGGTTGAATATCGGACCAAAAGGATTTACGGGAGAAAAATATGGTGGCGCTACGTATTGGGATACAGAAGCATATGCTCTACCACTCTATTTATCTACTGCAAATCCAGAGGTAGCTCGCAATCTATTAGTTTATCGTCATAATCAATTGGATGGCGCTTATCATAACGCAGAGCAGCAAGGCCTGAAGGGTGCCCTCTATCCGATGGTTACATTTAACGGAATTGAGAGTCATAACGAATGGGAAATCACGTTTGAGGAAATTCACCGAAATGGTGCGATTGCCTACGCCATCTACAACTATGTCAATTACACAGGTGACAAAGCCTATTGGAACGAGTATGGCATAGACGTACTTACAGGTATTTCCAGATTTTGGGCAGACCGTGTTCACTACCATAAAAAGAAAAATGTATATATGATGCATGGAGTAACCGGTCCAAATGAATACGAAAATAATGTAAACAATAACTGGTACACCAATACGATTGCTCGTTGGACGCTTCGCTATACGTTAGAAGTCATTGATGCACTTAAAGCGAACGGTCATGAAAAGCGTGTATCCGATCTTCAAATCACAGAGGATGAAAGGGCCAAATGGCAGGATATCATCGATAACATGTACCTTCCATACGATCAAGAATTGGATGTTTTTATTCAACATGACACGTTCCTTGATAAAGACTTAAAAACAGTAGACGAGTTGGCACCAGAGGATCGCCCATTAAATCAAAAATGGTCATGGGATAAAATCTTGAGAAGCTGCTTCATCAAACAAGCAGATGTTCTTCAAGGCTTGTATTTCTTAAATCACGAGTACACTTACGAAGAAAAGGAAAGAAACTTTAACTTCTATGAGCCAATGACTGTTCATGAATCATCTCTTTCCCCGTCCGTCCACGCCATTCTAGGCGCAGAGCTTGGAAAAGAGGAAAAGGCTTACGAAATGTACCATCGTACCGCGCGTCTCGATTTAGATAACTACAACAATGACACAGAGGACGGTCTTCATATTACCAGTATGACAGGTGCTTGGCTTGCGATTGTTCAAGGCTTCGCAGGAATGCGAACAGCCCATGAAACTCTTTCATTTGCACCATTCGTTCCGAAATCATGGTCTTCTTATTCCTTCAAAATCGTGTATCGTAACCATCTCTTGACGATCCATGTGTCAAAAGATGGTGTGACGATCGCACAAGAAGGGCCAGAATTATCAATGAAGCTTTATGGGGAGGAACTGGTGTTATCAGAAAACGGAACGACGACCGTTGCACTGAAAAAATAAAGACAGGAGGGGCATTGGTTTTTTGCCCCTTTTTTACAGGGAGAGATCTTATGAAATTAGATGCATTTATTTTTGACCTTGACGGAGTGATCACCGACACCGCCGAGTATCACTTTTTAGCTTGGCAAGCCCTTGCTGGTGATATAGGGATTACCTTTACTCGTGAGGATAACGAACTGTTAAAAGGTATCTCACGAATGGAATCACTGGAGAAAATCCTTGAGATTGGTGGACAATCAGGTGATTTTTCAGTGGAAGAGAAAGTAGTTCTTGCTTCAAAAAAGAACGACCATTATTTATCGCTCATTACTAAAATCACCCCTTCTGATATCCTGCCTGGAATCAAGGAATTACTAGTTACGATTAAAGCAAATGGGTTAAAACTGGGGCTGGCTTCAGCAAGCAAAAATGCCTTTACGGTTATGGAATCACTAGGCCTGAAAAATGAGTTTGACGTCATCGTTGACGCAAGCACGGTTACAAACGGAAAGCCGCACCCTGAAGTGTTTTTAACAGCAGCAAAACTACTGGGAGTTGAGCCTGAATCTTGCATTGGAGTCGAGGATGCCGTTGCAGGAGTAGAAGCTATTAAGGCGGCGGGTATGTTTGCTGTTGCGATCGGTCCTAAAGCATCATTCCCGTTAGCAGATGTAGTCTATAGTGAGACGGGAGAGCTTTCTTTTGAGAAGATAAAGGCGCTATTTGAAAAGGAAAACGGTCTAATTGAGTAGGAAACTAAGCGTATTTTAATAGAATAGCTTGAATTTTTCTAGTTTCGCTGTGATCACCCTTTGATATTTGCGATTTCTGAGATTTATTTGCGATTCTAACAATTTATTTGCGATTCCAGATTTATTTTTGCGATTTTAAAAATTTATTTGCGATCCCAGATTTATTTTTGCGATTCTAAAAGTTTATTTGCGATTCCAGATTTATTTTTGCGATTCTAAAAATTTATTTGCGATTCCAAATTTATTTTTGCGATTCTAAAAGTTTATTTGCGATTCCAAATTTATTTTTGCGATTCTAAAAGTTTATTTGCGATTCC
>WTKE01000110.1 GCA_011524525.1 Bacillus sp. (in: firmicutes)
AATTTATACATAATAGTATACTTTCTTTCAAGAAGGACGGATACTCAGTCTATTTCTCTAAGGTGATCGGGAGGTGTGTTGATGTCAGATGTGAAATTGTTGGAAGTTAGTGGTTTAAAAACTTATTTTCACTTAGAAAATAAAGCAGTCGCAAAAGCTGTCGATGGAGTAGATTTTTATATCAGGCCTGGGGAAACCGTTGCTCTCGTTGGGGAATCAGGGAGTGGAAAGAGCATTACTTCCCTCTCCATTATGAAGTTAATTAATAAGCCAGGGAAAATTGAAGATGGTCGAATTTTTTTCGGCGGTAAGGATCTGGTTGGGCTTAACGATAAACAAATGACAAATGTTCGTGGAAAGGAAATCGGTATGATCTTTCAGGAACCGATGACCGCCTTAAATCCTGTTTTTACTATTGGAAATCAAATTATAGAGACTCTGGTCCGTCATAAAAAAATGACAAAAAATGAAGCGAGATTACGAGCAATTGAACTTCTAAAGGTCGTTGGTTTTCCGCGTGCTGAGGAAACGATGAAGGAATATCCACACCAACTATCGGGTGGAATGCGTCAGCGTGCTATGATTGCCATTGCTATATCTTGTGATCCGAAGCTATTAATTGCTGATGAGCCGACAACTGCTCTTGATGTTACCATTCAAGCACAAATTTTAGATTTGATGGATGAAATGAAAAAGAAATTTAATATGGCTGTTTTATTAATTACGCACGATTTAGGTGTAGTAGCTGAATATGCGGATCGCATCATGGTGATGTATGGCGGTCAAATCGTTGAAGAAACAACGATCGAAAAATTGTTTCTGTCGCCAAAACATCCGTATACTATGGGGCTACTTGACAGTTTGCCAAGTTTAGAGAAGGAAGTTGATCGACTTGGCGCGATTAAAGGTACTGTTCCTCCTGCGCATCGCTTTCCTGTTGGCTGCAGGTTCTCCGATCGCTGTCCAAAGGTGATGAGCAAATGCCGGGATATTAACCCGTCTATATATGAAACAGATGCAGAGGAAAGTCATCGCGTCCGATGTTACCTGTATGAATAAGGGGGAGTGTGAAATTGTCAGTCATCGAAACAGAAACAAGGATACATACAGATCAAGATTACATACTTCAGGCGAAAAATATTAAGAAGTACTTTCCCATCAAGGGTGGAATCCTTAAGCATACCATTGGACATGTCAAAGCAGTTGATGACGTTAGTCTTAGTATATTAAGGGGAGAAACACTAGGCATCGTTGGTGAGTCAGGTTCTGGAAAATCAACACTTGGAAGAGTTTTGCTACGTTTGATGGATCCGACTGATGGACAAATCGTATTTGAAGATCAAGATATAACAAAAATGAGATACCGAAAGCTTAGACCTATTCGGAGAGATATGCAAATTGTATTTCAAGATCCGTTCGCCTCATTAAATCCAAAAATGAGCGTTTCTGAATTAATAGAAGAACCATTAATTGTGCAAACAAACTTAACAAAGGCAGAAAGAAAAGAAAAGACAATTAGTCTTCTAGAAAAGGTTGGGCTTCGATCAGAGGATCGATTTAAGTATCCACACGAGTTTTCAGGTGGACAAAGACAGCGTATAAGCATTGCAAGAGCACTAACCTTGAATCCGAAATTTGTTATCTGTGACGAGCCAGTTTCTGCTTTGGACGTTTCGATACAAGCCCAGGTGCTAAACTTGATGGCTGACTTACAGGATGAATTTAACTTAACTTATTTATTTATCGCCCATGACTTAAGCGTTGTAAAACACATTAGCGACAGAGTGGCAGTAATGTACTTAGGTCGCATTGCGGAAATAGCGCCGAAGAAGAACCTCTACGAAACTCCATTACATCCATACACACAAGCACTTCTATCAGCAGTTCCATCCACAGACATACTACACAAAAAAGAAAAAATCATATTAAAAGGGGACTTACCAAGTCCATCAAATCCACCGTCAGGCTGTACGTTTCGTACTCGTTGTCCGATGGTTCATGAGAAATGCTCTGAGGTGCGTCCTGAGCTTACAGAGGTGGGAAATGGCCATCTAGTAGCCTGCCACCTTTATACAGGCAAATAAGTGCATTTGGTTATGCACTTAAGGAGGTGGTGCGCGCTTTTTAAATGGTTGAATTATACACAAATGTTAAAAATTATAAGAGGGGTGAATGACATGAAGGCAAAGAAAAGTTGGTTGGTCATGCTAGTGCTGGCACTAGTTTTGGGTGTACTGGCAGCATGCACAGGAAACAAAGAACCTGCTTCATCAGAGAATGAAGGATCGAGTGAAAAGGATCCGGTAACTGGAGGTACTGTAGTTGGGGCAATGGATACAGCTCCAACAGGTTTATTTAACCCTATTTTTTACACGGAAGCCTATGAATCTAATATTTTATCATTTACACATGAAGGTCTACTGACGCAAGATAAGAACCTTGATTTTATTCCGAACTTAGCAAAAGAGTGGACATTCAATGATGATCAAACTGAAGTCACCTTTAATTTAGATGAAAATGCAAAATGGCATGATGGGGAACCATTTACTGCTAACGACGTTGTATTTACTTATAAAACCATTGCGAGCCCAGGTTATGTAGAAGCGGGCGGAGTTCGTACGCAATATGTTGAAAGATTGGTAGGTTATGAGGAGTTTTCAACAGGAAAAACAACTGATTTCCAAGGGGTTGTTGCTGTTGATGATCATACAGTTACGTTTAAGTTTGCTCAACCAAACGTATTGGCGCTATCAGATGCTAGCTTTATGATTATTCCAGAACATATTTTCAAAGATATTCCTATTGCGGAAATTCCGGAAGCTGGTGCTTCACGTAATCCTGGTGAAGTGATTGGTACTGGACCATTCGAATTTAGTGAAATGGTGCAAGGAGAGCAATACGTACTTAAGAAATATGCTGATTATTGGCAAGGAGAGCCTAAGCTTGATAGCGTAATTTGGAAAGTCGTTGACCAAGCTGTTATCTTAGGTTTACTTGAAAACGGTGAAATTGATTTTGTTGCCGATCCAAACGGTTTCCAAGCTGCTGACTATGAAACAGTTGATGCGCTTGAAAATGTTGAAATTATTGAGCAACCTGACTTCGGTTACCAGACGATGGGGCTGATGCATAATCATCGTTCTAAGGAAGACTCAGAAGCTGGAACAATTAATCCAGCTAACTGGACAGTTAACGAAAAGCTTAAAGACCAAAAAGTCCGTCAAGCGATTGCCTATGCCATTAACCGACAAGGTTTAGTAGATGGATTATTATATGGGCGTGGAATCGTTCAAAATTCACCAATTGCAACTCAATTCTGGGCTTATGACGATACAACACCAAATCAATATGAGTTTGATCCTGAAAAGGCAAAAGCTCTACTTGATGAAGCTGGTTACAAGGATGTAAACGGAGACGGTTTCCGCGAGGATCCAAACGGCAAGGAATGGGTTCTTAACTTGAATTATCCACTAGGGAATCAAATTCGTGAGCGCTCTGCTCCGATTATTGAAGAGTTCCTAGAAGAAGTGGGAATTAGCATTGACCTTCGCCAGCCGAAGGAAGCGGCAGCCTACTTTGAAGATTTAGAAAAGAACAGCCAAGACTGGGATTTATACTTAATTGGTTGGAGCTTAGATAGTACAGATCCAGATCCAAGTGGATTATGGTCATCTATGGCAGGTTACAACTATTCTCGTTGGAATAATCCTGAAGCAGATCAATTGTTAAAGGATGCATTTACACCTCCAGATGCATTTGAACAAGATTATCGTAAACAAAAGTATAGTGAGTGGCAAGTTGAGTTCGGTGAAGATTTACCAAGTGTGATCCTATATGCTGCAAATAGCTTATGGGCTCATAACAAACGTCTTCAAGGAATTGATGTACTTCCATACTCGTTCTTAAACGATACTCATCTCTGGTATGTAACGGAATAACATTTGTTGAATAGAGAAAAGAGTGATCGGTAATGATGCCGCGCTCTTTTCTTATTCTGTAAGATTGGAGGGGGATACCGGTGTATAAATATATAATTCGGAGATTACTAATTTTTATCCCTATGCTCTTTGTACTAACTATCTTCGTGTTTGGTCTAATACAAGCTGCTCCAGGTGATCCAATTACCGGGAAAAATTTCGATCCCAATATTGATCCAGAGGTATTCGAAAGGCAAAAAGAAGCCCTTGGACTTAATGATCCGATTCACGTCCAATATTGGAATTGGGTAACAAAAGTTATGCAGGGGGACTTCGGGGAATCGTATATTTTTAAAGGTCGTGACGTTTCTGATTTGATTGGAGAAAGAATTGGAAATACATTTTACTTAGGTATTTTCACTCTTCTTATAACGATTATTGTATCTATTCCGATCGGGATATACTCAGCGAAAAAGCCGTACTCAATCCTTGACTATGGTGCTACAACCTTTGGTTTTTTTGGTTTAGCTGTACCCAATTTCTTTTTTGGCTTAGTGGCCATTTACGTTTTTTCGATTAAGCTGGGCTGGTTACCTTCACAAGGTTCTGTTTCAAGCCCAGGTTTAACAGGCATAGAACTATTTTTTGATAAGCTGCAACATTTAATCTTACCAGGCTTGACACTAGGCTTAGCGGGGACAGCCTCTTACATGAGGTTTATGCGCTCGGAAGTGCTTGATGTGTTAGCGAGTGACTACATTCGTACTGCTCGTGCAAAAGGGATGACTAATCGAAACGTACTGTACAAACATACTTTACGTAATGCAATGATTCCGATTATTACTTTACTAGGTTTTGAAGTTGGGATACTACTTAGCGGTGCAGTTATTACTGAAGGAGTATTTCAGTATCCAGGAATTGGAACATTGTTCTTAAGTTCTATTGGAAATCGTGACTATCCTGTCATCATGGCCATTAACCTAATGTTAGGATTTTTCATTCTCCTCGGAAATTTATTAGCAGATATTTTCTACAGTATTGTTGACCCACGAATCCGCTACGATTGAGGTGAGTAATATGGAACTAAAACAGCAGGAAGCGATGGATACAAACATAGAGGCACCTGTTAAACCAGATAAAGGAAATAGTCCTTTTCGAATCGCATTAAAGCGGTTTTTGAAAAATAAGCTCGCTGTCATGGGAGTGTTTGTGTTATTAGCGATCATTTTAGCTGTTACCTTTGCACCATTATTAACAGAACATAGTCCTACTAAGTCAAACCTCTTATTAATTGAACGTCCACCAAGTGAAGAGCACCCATTAGGAAACGATAGTTCAGGCCGTGATAATCTATCGAGACTTCTATATGGAGGAAGGATTTCACTTATTGTTGGTTTTAGTGCGATGATATTTACTCTCATCATTGGTGTAACACTTGGTTCTATAGCTGGGTATTATGGTGGTAAGATTGATGCGATGATCATGCGTGCAGCTGACATGATGCTGGTATTACCATTCCTCGTACTTTGTTTAACCATTGTTGCCATATTGGAAAGAGTGAACGTTGGCATATTTGTAGCTATCATCGCAATCACTTCATGGCCAAACTTAACAAGAATTATTAGAGGTACATATTTATCACTTCGAGAACAGGAATTTGTTCTTGGTGCTAAAGCAATTGGGGCAAGTGATTTTAGAATAATATTTAAGCATTTTATTCCGAATGCAATTGGTCCAATCGTGGTTAATGCGACATTAATGATGGCCACGTATATCATTATTGAATCGGGTCTTAGTTTTATTGGATTTGGAATTCCTCAGCCTACACCAACTTGGGGAAATATGATTTCTGAAGCACAAAGTTTACGTATTTTACGAAATAGTCCGGAAGCGTGGATACCGCCAGGGCTAGCAATTTTAACGACTGTTTTATGTATTAATTTTATAGGAGATGGTTTGAGAGACGCGTTTGATCCTAAAAGTAATAGAAGATAAATAAAGAGCCTACTGAATCATTCAGTAGGCTTCTTTCATTTTTTACTAGAGATGGAAAAAAGAAATATAAAGTATTATAAAAATTTTTTTAAAAATAGAAATTGTTATTATATCAACATTGTAAGCGGATACAACTAAATTGACTAATCTAAATTATCAAACAATTCGAAAAAATGGGGTTGACGAGTAAATAAAATGGGGGTAAGATAGTCCTCAAATATACAAATCATTTGTAATATTCAAAAGAAAAACAAAGGGAAAAAAAGAGTAATTTTTCAAAAAAAAATTTTGTGATTATTTTAATCATTTAAAGCGTTTTAACTTAAATGCAAAGAGGTGTATTTCGTGTCTGAACAATGGATTTTTTTAAATGGCGATTATGTTACTAAAGAGAACGCCAAGATTTCAGTATACGATCATGGTTTTTTATACGGAGACGGTATTTTTGAAGGAATTCGAGTCTACAGCGGTAACGTTTTCCGAATGAAGGAACATATGGACCGACTATACCGATCAGCAAAGTCAATTATGTTGAATGTACCATACTCACAGGATGAATTCACAGATATTATCGTCGCTACTGTTGAGAAAAATAAAATTGAAGATGCTTATATTCGCGTCGTAGTTTCTAGAGGAGTAGGTGACCTCGGACTCGATCCAAATAAATGTGCTAAAGCGAATGTGGTTGTTATAGTAGAACCCCTTTCGATTTTCCCTAAAGAATTGTATGAAACAGGATTAGAAATTGTGACTGTTGCAACTAGAAGAAACAGACCTGATGTACTTAGTCCAAAAGTAAAATCACTAAATTATTTAAATAACGTGTTAGTTAGAATTGAAGCACATCTAGCTGGTGTTAGTGAAGCATTAATGCTTAATGATCAAGGGTATGTTGCTGAAGGATCTGCTGATAATGTGTTTATTATCCGAGATGGTTGTTTCTATACACCTCCAGGGTATATTGGAGCACTTGAAGGGATTACAAGAAACGCCGTCATTGATATTGTAAAAGAGTTAGGCTATGAACTAAAAGAGGAACCATTTACAAGACATGATGTTTACACTGCTGATGAAGTGTTCCTTACAGGAACAGCTGCAGAGGTTATTGCAGTAATTAAAGTCGATGGCAGAGTCATTGGCGATGGTACTCCAGGTGCACTTACGAAAGAGTTATTAGTTAAGTTTAGAGAACGTGTCGTTTCTGAAGGTGTGAAAGTGTACTCCAAAGAAGCAACACCACATGTGAGCTAAGTGAATAAGGAAAAGCGTTGATAAGGAAAAGTAGTTTCATGAAACATTCCTACAGAGAGCCGGGGTAGCTGGAAGCCGGTGGAAATGACATGAAATGAACTCACCTTTGAGCACTGTCTTGAAAATTTATAGTAAAGGCAGTCGAGTGCCAGACACTCGTTATCAAAACGATCCAATTGTGATCATGAGCGCACGCATTTGCGTGAACAAGGGTGGTACCGTGGATAGGTTTCTCAAGCCTTTCCATCCCTTTAGCCTAGGGTGTAGTAGGCAAAGTAGGGGATGGGGAGGCTTTTTATAATGTTAATTTGTTAGATTATCTAACAAGACTTGAAATAGGGAGGGTCAACAAATGTTGCAAGAAACTGCCTTTACGAAAATGAAGGCTGAAAACGAACCGATTAGTGGTGCAGAATTAATGCTTGAAGCACTAAAGAAGGAGCAAGTAGAGGTAATATTTGGATATCCTGGAGGGGCAGTTCTCCCAATTTACGATAAGCTCTATGATTCTAAGATTCTACACATACTCCCTCGCCATGAACAAGGTGGAATTCATGCAGCAGAAGGTTATTCTAGAGTAACAGGAAAACCGGGTGTTGTAATCGCAACATCAGGACCAGGTGCAACAAACATTATTACTGGTTTAGCTGATGCGATGATGGACTCCTTACCGTTAGTTGTCTTTACAGGTCAGGTGGCAACTGGAGTGATAGGTACAGATGCTTTCCAAGAGGCGGATATACTGGGAATTACGACTCCCATAACTAAATATAATTATCAGGTTCGTAGCATTGAAGATATTCCTAGAATTGTGAAAGAAGCATTCTACGTGGCCACAAGCGGACGCCCAGGACCAGTATTAATCGATATTCCTAAAGATATTGCTGCTGGTACCGCAAATGTTCCTGAAGAGCAAGAAATTGTTCTACCAGGTTATCAACCAACTGTTCAACCAAATTATCTTCAGATTAGAAAGCTAACAGAAGCTGTCAGCAGAGCGAAGAAGCCAGTTATTCTGGCTGGTGCAGGAGTTCTCTTTGCAGAAGGTTATGAAGAGTTGAAGCAGTATGCTGAGCAACAAAATCTTCCGGTCGTGCACACGTTGTTGGGACTAGGAGGCTTTCCTGCTGAACATCCTTTATTCGCTGGACTTGCGGGCATGCATGGATGCTATACAGCAAATATGGCATTGTATGAATGTGATTTACTAATCAATATTGGAGCTAGATTTGATGACCGCCTAACAGGAAACCTGCAACATTTTGCTCCAAACGCTACTGTTGCTCATATTGATATTGATCCTGCTGAAATTGGGAAAAATGTTCAAACACATATCCCAGTTGTAGCGGATGCAAAAGAAGCATTAAAGCAGCTAATCGCTCAAGAAGGAAAGCCTCCGGTTCACCAAGAATGGTTGGACACGCTAAATGCTTGGAAGAAAGAGTACCCTTATTCTTATAAAGAAGATGGTCGCTTAAAGCCACAAAAAGTGATGGAAATGCTTTATGAAAAAACAAAAGGTGAAGCGATTGTCGTAACAGACGTTGGTCAACATCAGATGTGGGCTGCTCAATACTATAAGTTTTCAAAGGCGAACCGTTGGGTAACTTCAGGTGGACTTGGAACAATGGGATTTGGATTACCTGCAAGCATTGGTGCACAATTAGCCTCACCAGATTCGATAGTGTTATCGATCTCAGGTGATGGTGGATTCCAAATGTGTACGCAAGAATTGGCTGTTATAAGAGAACAAAATCTTCCTGTTAAAATTATCATCCTTAACAACTCTTCGTTAGGAATGGTAAGACAGTGGCAAGAGATCTTCTATGAATCTCGTTTCTCACACAGTAAATTCTCTGGCCAACCTGATTTTGTAAAGCTGGCTGATGCTTTTGGAATCAAAGGGTATCTCATTGAAGATGAAGCACAAGCTGAAACGATTTTCAATGAAGTGCTAACAAACAATGAGCCAGTATTACTAGATATTCGCATTGATCCAGACGAAAATGTCTATCCAATGATCGCTCCTGGTAAAGGACATCATGAAATGGTAGGTGTGAAACTATGAAAAGAATTATAACTTTAACTGTAATGAATCGACCAGGTGTGTTAAATCGTATTACGAATCTCTTTTCAAAAAGAAATTATAATATTGAAAGCATTTCTGTAGGTTATTCTGAGCAGGAAGGAATATCTCGCATCACTTGTGTAGTTCATGTTGATAATGATGGTGTGCTTGAACAAATAACGAAACAGTTAAATAAGCAAATCGACGTAATCAAGGTCATGGACATCACGGAGCAATCCATTGTCGCAAGAGAGCTAGCATTAATTAAAGTGGTATCAAACTCTTCGACGAGAAATGAGATCTATTCCTTAATACAGCCGTTTCGAGCATCAGTCATCGACGTAAGCAAGGATAGCTTGGTTATTCAGCTTACTGGTGAATCAGAAAAAGTCGAAGCGTTTATCGAATTAATTAAGCCATATGGAATTAAAGAATTGGCAAGAACAGGGACAACCGCTTTCCTAAGAGGGACACAAAAACCTTCTCAAGCGATAAAACCATATTCAATCGTCTAACTAAAAAAAAACTTACTAATGAGAGGAAGAAATAAAATGGCAAAAATGTATTATAACGGAGACGCAAATCAATCATATCTAAACGGGAAAAAGGTAGCAGTTATCGGATACGGTTCACAAGGTCATGCTCATGCACAAAACATGAGAGAGAGCGGTGTGGATGTTGTTATTGGATTAAGACAAGGAAAGTCATGGGAAAAGGCAGAAAAAGATGGTTTCAATGTATATCCAGTAGGAGAAGCAACAGCACAAGCAGATGTTGTTATGATTCTATTACCAGATGAAATGCAACCAAAAGTATATAAAGAAGAAATCGAACCAAATCTATCAAACCAAGCATTAATGTTTGCTCACGGTTTCAATGTTCACTTTAGCCAAATCGTACCACCAGCTACAAACGATGTACTATTAGTAGCTCCTAAAGGTCCAGGACACCTAGTAAGAAGAACATACGAGCAAGAAGCTGGAGTTCCTGCACTATTTGCTATCTATCAAGATGTAACAGGTAAAGCGAAAGAGCTTGCTTTAGCATATGCTTGGGCGATTGGATCACTAAGAGCTGGAGCTTTAGAAACAACATTCAAAGAAGAAACTGAAACAGATCTATTCGGAGAACAAGCGGTTCTTTGTGGAGGTTTAACTTCATTAGTTAAGGCTGGATTTGAAACATTAGTTGAAGCAGGTTACCAACCTGAACTTGCATACTTTGAGTGCTTACATGAATTAAAGCTAATCGTTGACTTGATGTATGAAGGTGGAATGGAGAACATGCGTTATTCTATCTCTGATACAGCACAATGGGGTGACTTCGTAAGTGGACCAAGAGTAGTTGACGCTCGCGTAAAAGAATCAATGAAGGAAGTTCTAAAAGACATTCAAGAAGGTAGATTCGCTAAAGGTTGGATCCTAGAAAACCAAGCAAATCGTCCAGAATTCAACGCAATCGTTCAAAAAGAAAATAGCCATTTAATTGAACAAGTTGGTCGCGAGTTACGTGCTATGATGCCTTTTGTCAATAAGGACAAAAAGAAAGAAGTGGTCGTTAGTGCGACGAATTAAAATATTTGATACAACATTAAGGGATGGGGAGCAATCTGCGGGAGTAAATTTAAACCAAACAGAAAAGCTCGAAATTGCAAGACAGCTGGAAAAACTACAAGTCGATATTATCGAAGCAGGTTTTCCAGCTGCTTCTAAAGGTGATTTTACTTCAGTACAGCAAATTGCTAATACAATTAAAGACTGCTCTGTGACGGGGTTAGCAAGAGCAGTTACTTCAGATATTGATGCGGCATGGGAGGCATTGAAGAACGGTGTAGAACCAAGATTACACGTCTTCATTGCTACATCTCCTATCCACAGACAATATAAACTAAAGCTAAGTCAAGATGAAGTGGTTGAGAGAGCTGTACAAATGGTGAAATACGCTGCACAGAAGTTTCCAATTATTCAGTGGTCAGCGGAGGATGCATGTCGTACGGAGTTACCATTCTTAGCTCGAATTATTGAAGAAGTAATTCAAGCAGGTGCGAATGTTATTAATATTCCTGACACAGTTGGTTACATTACTCCGAAAGAGTATGGTGAAATTTTCCAATATTTACACAATAATGTTCCTTCTATCCACAAAGTCTCGTTGTCGGCACACTGTCATGATGATCTAGGAATGGCTATAGCTAATTCATTGGCTGCAGTTGAAAACGGGGCGACACAAGTAGAGGGAACCATCAATGGAATTGGTGAAAGAGCAGGAAATGCAGCATTAGAAGAATTAGCAGTAGCGCTTCATATACGCAAAGATTATTATGATGCGGACACAAGACTGCAATTGAAAGAAGTCAGCCGTACAAGTAGTTTAATTAGTAAGCTAACCGGTATGGTTGTACCTGCTAATAAAGCGGTTGTTGGTAGAAATGCCTATGCACATGAATCAGGAATTCATCAGGATGGTGTTCTAAAGGAAAAGTCAACGTATGAGATTATTTCTCCAGAACTTGTTGGCTTCCAATCTAACACATTAGTTCTTGGAAAGCACTCAGGAAGACATGCTTTTAGAAACCGATTAGATGAACTTGGGTTAACAGTTGCAGACGAGGATGTCACTCAATTATTTACTGTCTTTAAAGAATTAGCTGATAGAAAGAAAGAGATGACAGACGAAGATCTTACAGCGATTGTACTTGAGCAAAAGCTATCAAAGGATGAGCGCTTTTACGAACTACTAGCGATCCAAGTACAATATGGAACAAATCAAATACCTACTGCTACCGTTACGTTGTCAGGAAATCATAATGAGGTCATTCAAGAGGCTTGTACGGGAAGTGGCAGCATTGAAGCATTATATAATACGTTGGAAAAATGCGTGAATGGAAGTGTCCATTTGCTAGATTACCGAATCCAGTCTGTTGGAGCGGGGAGAGATGCATTGGCCCAAGTGTTTGTAAAGCTTAAGTTTAATGGAGAAGAAACAAGCGGTCGAGGATTGGCTCAGGATGTTCTTGAAGCATCAGCCAATGCATATTTAAATGCGGTGAACCGTGTCATATACATGGCTGCAGTGACCGTTTAATACATGTACATTTTAATGGAGGGGAAACAAGATGAAGAAGCAGATTGCAGTGCTACCCGGAGACGGAATTGGCAAAGAAGTAACTAAAGGTGCGGTGGATGTACTGCAGGCTATTGGTGATAGATTTGGTCATCAATTTGAATTTACGTATGGACATATTGGTGGAGTAGCTTATGAAGTAACAGGGAGTCCACTTCCAGATGAGACAGTTGAACTTTGTAAGCAAAGTGATGCTGTACTTTTAGGTGCGGTCGGAGGGCCAAAGTACGATACTTTGCCTGTACATCTCCGTCCAGAGAGAGGATTACTAAAGATTCGTAAAGAACTTGACCTTTATGCGAACTTGCGCCCAACTACTTTTTACGCGAGTCTAGCTGATTCATCACCCCTTCGCAAAGAAATTATTCAAGATGTGGATATGTTAATGGTTCGTGAATTAACAGGTGGATTATATTTTGGTAAGCCGAGTGAGCGTCGAACAGTGGATGAGAAAGAGGCAGTGGTTGATACTCTTTTTTACAAACGTGACGAAATGGTTAGGGTTATTGAATTAGCCTTCCAACTTGCGGACAAACGAGGCAAGAAGGTTACTTCTGTTGATAAAGCGAATGTTTTAGAATCAAGCAGAATGTGGAGAGAAGTAGCCGAAGAAGTGGCAAAGCGCTATCCAACGGTAAAACTTGAGCATATGCTTGTAGATAATGCTGCGATGCAATTAATAAAAAATCCGAAGAGTTTTGATGTTGTTGTTACTGAGAATTTATTTGGGGACATTTTAAGCGATGAAGCTTCTGTATTAACGGGGTCTTTAGGAATGCTTCCATCAGCTAGTTTATCTGAAAATGGTCCGTACTTATATGAACCAATTCATGGGTCTGCTCCTGATATTGAAGGGAAAAATATTGCGAATCCTTTAGCGGCTATTCTTTCAGCGGCCATGATGCTTAGAGTATCGTTTGGTCTTGAAGAAGAAGCAGCGGCTGTTGAAAAAGCGGTTGATGAAGTATTAAATGCTGGATTGCGTACAAAAGATATTTTATCAGAAGGAAAAAGAGCGGTGTCTACGTCAGAAATGGTAGCTGAAGTAAAGGCATGTATTTTAGGCCATGAAACGATTTCAAGTATTATGGGTGCATACGCATAAATTCTGGCTAACAATGAATATCTAAATGACACGGCCTCTCGCGCCGTGTCTCTTTTAAAAAGGAGGTAAAAATGATGGGGAAATCAATAATTGAAAAGATTTGGGATTACCATGTTGTTCAAAAGGAAGAAGGGAAACCAGATTTACTTTACATTGATTTACATTTAGTTCATGAAGTTACTTCTCCACAAGCATTTTCAGGACTAAGAATGAAAAATAGAAAGGTTCGTCGACCGGATCGAACGTTCGCTACGATGGATCACAATGTGCCAACTATAAACAGAAAGCAAATCAACGATGCGGTGGCAAAGAATCAAATGACGACACTTGAAAAAAATTGTCATGAGTTCGGTGTTCCTTTAGCTGATTTAGATAGCCCTGACCAAGGAATTGTCCATGTTATCGGTCCAGAGCTAGGGTTAACTCAGCCTGGGATGACAATTGTATGTGGAGATAGTCATACTTCGACACATGGTGCGTTTGGTGCATTAGCATTCGGAATTGGTACAAGCGAGGTGGAGCATGTTCTTGCCACACAAACGCTTTGGCAATCAAAGCCGAAAACTTTAAGGCTAGAAATTAACGGAAAACTTTCAAGCGGGGTTACAGCGAAGGATGTTATTCTTTATGTCCTTTCAAAATATGGAGTTCAGTTTGGAACAGGATACGTTATTGAGTATTGTGGAGAAGTAATTGAAAGCCTATCAATGGAAGAAAGAATGACCGTTTGTAATATGTCCATTGAAGGTGGAGCTAGAGCAGGGTTGGTAGCTCCAGATGAAACTACATTTTCATACCTAAAAGGAAGAAAATTTGCTCCTTCAAAGGAAGAGTTTGATAGATACGTAGAGCATTGGAGTGCTTTTACATCTGATAAGGATGCAAAGTATGATCGAGAGATTGTAATAGATGGTTCTGATATTTCACCAATGGTAAGCTGGGGGACTAATCCCGCAATGACAGCTAAAATAGAAGACGCTATTCCAACAGTTGCAGATTACGAGACAGAAATTGAGAAGAATACTCTTGAAAGAGCATTACAGTATATGGGGCTAAATCAAGGGCAAAAAATCGAAGATATTAAAATTCAGCATGTCTTTATTGGGTCATGTACGAATTCAAGAATTGAAGATATCCGTCAAGCAGCAGAAGTAGTAAAGGGACAGAAGGTACACCCTAGTGTACGTGCACTACTGGTTCCTGGATCTCAAGGGGTAAAGCAGCGAGCTGAAGAGGAAGGTTTACATCAAATCTTTATCGAAGCTGGGTTTGAGTGGAGAGAATCAGGTTGCAGTATGTGCTTGAGTATGAACGATGACGTTGTTCCACCTGGAGAACACTGTGCTTCTACTTCTAATCGTAATTTTGAAGGCAGACAAGGAGCGGGAGCTCGAACTCACCTTGTTAGTCCGGCAATGGCAGCAGCAGCAGCACTTTATGGTCATTTTGTTGATATTAGAAAATTAACTCCTGCGGAAGTACGATAAGGAGGGAGGAAAAATAATGTTTACTATTTTTGAAGGCGAAGCCGTAGCACTAGATCGTGCACATGTAGATACGGATCAAATTATCCCAAAGCAATTTTTAAAAAGAATTGAGAAAACAGGATTTGGAAAATATTTATTTTTCGACTGGAGATATAACAGTGATGGCTCCGACAATCCTGAGTTTGAATTAAACCACCCATCAAAGAAAAATGCTTCCATTCTTATTGCGAATGAGAACTTTGGATGTGGGTCATCAAGAGAACATGCTCCATGGGCCCTATTAGATTATGGCTTTAAAGTAGTTATCGCACCATCATTTGCTGATATCTTCCACCAAAACTGTCTGAAAAACGGTATGCTTCCCATTGCGTTAGATGAAGAAAGAGTGAAGGTGTTATTAGAAAAAGGGAAAAATCCAAACTATAAATTGAAAATTGATCTAGAAAACCAAACAATAAGTGATGCGGAAGGTCTTTCTGAGACTTTCGAGGTTTCATCTTATTGGAAAAAGATGCTGATCAATGGCTGGGATGAGATCGAAATTACCCTTCAATTAGACGAGCAAATTAATAACTATGAAAAAAACCGAGCTTTATTAACAAAGTAAATAAACGGCCACAGCATTAGCTGTGGTCGTTTATTATTTTGTTTTTATAAAAGATTCTGCTAAACTTACCTCAGGTTAAGAATAAGGGGTATGGTAGATGAAAAAAAGGGAACGGGCTCGTAAGGAAGGAAACGTAGTGTTTTTCCCCCATTTAGAAAAGAGGCTTTTCGAAAAAGGGTTAGACTTTATTCAAAGAAAGCAATTCAGAGAAGCAATACCATATTTTGAAGAGGCAAAAGAATATGATTCGGAAAACAGCGATATTTGGTTTGCTTTAGTTCTGGCTTATTATGAATCCGGTGCATATGAAAAAGCAAAAGAATATACAGAAGAAATGCTAAGAGCAGGAATCGGAGAGTATTTCCAAACGATTGATATGCTTATAATGGTTCTTGTTCAGCTACAAGAATACAATCGTGTCGTACATACTATTGAGGTACTATTAGAGGAGCATGAAGTTCCAGTTGAAAAATATGAACATTTTAAAAGACTGCTCGGTTTTAGTAAAAGAATGGTTGATGCAGTTGAAGAAGAACCGTTACTAGAACCTGAATATGAAAAGGAAATCCGACAAGTCGCTCCCCAATCGTTAAATTTATTCAATCCAAAGGACGATAAGGAGCTATTGTTACAAGTGGCTAACCTTGCTCATCAAAATATTCAACCTGTATTAGAAGAAATACGTAACTACCTTCAGTCTAGTGAAGGTCAACCTTTTATTAAAACGATGCTTTTACATGTACTTAAAGAACATCAATATCATGATCTAGTAACGGTGACTAAGCTAAGCTCTTCAATAGAGGTAACCCCTAAGGAGCTTTACGATTTGAGGGAGCATCAACAAAAAATAGAGCTCTCAAAGATTTTGGCGGAACAACTTGAACAAGAGAATCCCACGTTACTAGAACAAGCCATAAGTTTAATAGACCGTCATCTTTTTATATTGTACCCATTCCATTACCCTACGAGTGATATGAGAGCACTTGCTGCCGCTTATCATATATTAGTTTTGATGTTTTTCGCACAGGACTATTCGATGGATGAAATGTGTGATGTTTATCAATCATCTGAACAGGATATTGAAACATTATTACGATATATACAAGAAATTGAAGAATTTTCTTATCCTATTATTTAGTCTAGGATGTTGAAACGAATGCAACCTATGTTATAATGTAGTGGTTGTAATAACTGTATATTAAAAACAAGCTTACATATTCATCTAAATTAGTAACGAATGAAAATGTAAATAGATTTTGGAGGGAAAGTTCGTATGTCTGTGAAGTTTGAAAAACTAGAAGGGAACCAAGGGGTTCTTACAGTTGAAGTAGATGCAGCAAAGGTTAATGAAGGATTAGACGCTGCATTCAAAAAAGTAGTAACAAAAGTAAATGTTCCTGGTTTCCGTAAAGGGAAAATGCCTCGTGCAATGTTTGAAAAGCGCTTTGGTGTTGAGTCTTTATACCAAGATGCAATTGATATTCTTCTGCCAGAAGCATATGCAAACGCAGTCGATGAATCTGGTATTGATCCAGTTGATCGTCCTGAAATCGATGTAGAGCAAATTGAAAAAGGCAAAAGCTTTATCTTTAAGGCAACTGTAACAGTTAAGCCTGAAGTGAAGCTTGGTGAGTACAAAGGACTTGAAGTAGAAAAGGTTGAAACAGAAGTTACTGATGAGGACGTTGCTAACGAGTTAAAAACTCTTCAAGAGCGTCAAGCTGAGCTTGTAGTAAAAGAAGAAGGCAAAGCTGATAATGGAGATACAGTAGTAATGGACTTCGAAGGTTTCGTTGATGGTGAAGCTTTTGAAGGTGGAAAAGCTGAGAATTACTCACTTGAATTAGGTTCAGGTCAATTTATTCCTGGTTTCGAAGAGCAATTAGTTGGTCTAGCTGCTGGAGAAGAAAAAGATGTAGAAGTTTCTTTCCCAGAAGAATACCATGCTACAGAACTTGCTGGTAAGCCTGCAGTTTTCAAAGTGAAAATCCATGAAGTAAAAGGAAAAGAACTTCCTGAACTTGATGATGAGTTCGCAAAAGATGTGGATGAAGAAGTTGAAACACTTGATGCATTAAAAGAAAAGATTAAGAATCGTTTAGTAGATTCTAAAAAGCATGAAGCAGAGCATCACGTTCGTGATTCAGTTGTTGATAAGGCAGCTGCAAATGCTGAGATTGATCTTCCAGCTGTAATGATCGATACAGAAGTTGATCGTATGATGCAAGAATTCGAACAACGTTTACAAATGCAAGGTATGAACCTTGAATTATACTTCCAGTTCTCAGGCCAAGATGAAAATGCTCTTCGTGAGCAAATGAAAGAAGAGGGCGAAAAGCGTGTTCGTGTAAGCCTAACTCTTGAGGCAATCGCGGCTGCGGAAAATCTTGAAGTTTCAGAAGAAGATGTAGATGCAGAATTAAGTAAAATGGCTGAAACGTATAATATGACTGTTGATAACATTAAAGCTGCTTTAGGAAATGTAGATGGAATCAAGGGTGACCTTAAAGTAAGAAAAGCTGTTGAATTCTTAGTAGAAAACAGCAAAACGGTATAAATTATATCAAAAAAATGAACAAGGCGCGATTGAATCGTGCCTTGTTTTATACAATTTACATACTTATAAAATCTGTTTGATTGACATATACATAACTAATACAGAAAATGAAGTTTTTAAAGATTTAGTAAAAACTTCCGATTTAACTTTAGAATTTATGGTTAAGATTAACTAGTACATATTTATTTACTTTTGCAGATATGAAAATGTTTTCTTTTTCAAGAGTTATCATTTCCTGTCCACCCAGTAAATGTGATACAATGCAATACATAACTATTGATAACAATTGAATAACGAATACTGTACGTAAAGATAAAAACAATTATATCTGCAGCAATTTATGTGTTTTAGACGCTTTTCAAGGGGTGAAGAAATTGTTTAAATTTAATGATGAAAAAGGACAATTAAAATGTTCCTTCTGTGGTAAAACACAAGACCAAGTTCGAAAACTAGTTGCAGGTCCAGGTGTGTATATATGTGACGAGTGTATCGAGTTATGTACTGAAATTGTGGAAGAGGAACTTGGAACTGAAGAAGAAGTAGAATTTAAGGATGTTCCTAAGCCAAAAGAAATCCGCGATATTTTAGATGAATACGTAATTGGTCAGGATCAAGCAAAGAAGAACTTATCGGTAGCTGTTTACAATCATTACAAGCGAATCAATTCAAACAGCAAAATTGATGAAGTTGAGCTTTCAAAAAGTAATATAGCAATGATCGGACCTACAGGTAGCGGAAAAACACTTCTTGCACAAACATTAGCAAGAATTTTAAATGTTCCTTTTGCTATTGCTGATGCAACATCACTTACTGAAGCTGGTTACGTAGGTGAAGACGTTGAAAATATCCTATTAAAGCTTATTCAATCAGCTGACTATGATGTTGAAAAGGCTGAAAAAGGAATTATTTATATTGATGAAATCGATAAAATTGCTCGCAAATCTGAAAATCCATCAATTACTAGAGATGTATCTGGTGAAGGAGTTCAGCAGGCTCTACTAAAAATCCTTGAAGGAACGGTGGCAAGTGTACCACCTCAAGGCGGTAGAAAACATCCACATCAAGAGTTCATACAAATTGATACTACTAACATTTTATTTATTTGTGGTGGAGCATTTGATGGTATCGAACCAATTATTAAAAGACGTTTAGGTCAAAAGGTAATCGGTTTTGGATCAGATGTGAAAAAGAAAGAAGTAGAAGATAAAGATCTTCTTTCTAAGGTATTACCAGAAGACCTTTTACGCTTCGGATTAATTCCTGAATTCATTGGTCGTCTTCCAGTTATTGCAAGTCTATCACCTTTAGATGAAGACGCATTAATCGAAATTTTAACGAAGCCGAAAAATGCTCTCGTGAAACAATACCAAAAAATGCTTGAACTAGATGATGTAGAGCTAGACTTTGAAGAAGATGCTCTGAAGGAAATCGCGAAAAAAGCTATTGAACGGAAAACGGGTGCTCGTGGACTTCGTTCTATCATTGAAGGAATTATGCTTGACGTAATGTTTGACCTTCCTTCAAGAGAAGATATTACCAAGTGTATCATTACGAAAGAAACCGTAGTTGATAACGGTGTACCAAAATTAATCCTTAAAGATGGAAGCATTCTTGAAGAAGAACGCAAAACATCTGCATAAAATAAGTTAGAACCGTAGCTAATGACTACGGTTCTTTTTTGCTCTTAACAGTAAAATACATCAATCTTTGTTTATTCCCCCCTGCAGAGGGAGATACTAGCTTATAACTACTACGAAAAGTGCAGGAGGGAATGCAATGAGTTGGACGGGTATTGCCTTATTTATTCAGTTGTTTTTTGGCATCGTTATCGGACTCTATTTTTGGAACTTATTAAGAAGTCAACGGACACAAAAGGTGTCTATTGATAGGGAATCAAAAAAAGAAATGGATCAATTAAGAAAAATGAGATCCATTTCCTTAACCGAGCCTCTTTCAGAGCGAGTGAGACCGAGTACTTTTGATGATATTGTTGGTCAAGAAGACGGAATCAAATCGTTAAAAGCTGCACTATGTGGTCCGAATCCACAACATGTGATTATTTATGGACCACCAGGAGTAGGAAAAACGGCAGCTGCTCGACTCGTTTTAGAGGAAGCAAAGAAAAATGCCAAATCTCCATTCCAATCTTCTTCTGTATTTATTGAGTTAGATGCAACGACAGCTAGGTTTGATGAGAGAGGGATTGCTGATCCTCTTATTGGATCTGTCCATGACCCTATTTATCAAGGCGCAGGAGCAATGGGACAAGCTGGAATTCCGCAACCAAAACAAGGTGCTGTTACCAATGCCCATGGTGGTGTATTATTCATTGATGAAATTGGTGAACTTCATTCGATTCAAATGAACAAGCTTTTAAAAGTACTAGAAGATCGTAAAGTATTTCTAGAGAGTGCTTATTATAGTGAAGAGAATACACAAATCCCCACGCATATACATGATATATTTAAAAATGGATTACCAGCAGATTTTCGTTTAATTGGTGCTACAACTAGAACACCAAGTGAGATTCCTCCAGCGATTCGCTCTAGATGTATGGAGGTATTCTTTCGGGAGCTAAGTAGGGAAGAAATTTCTTCCATTGCAGAAAAGGCAGCAGAAAAAGTAATGTTGAAAATTGGTGAAAAAGGTATAGAAACACTGGCATCTTACGCTAGAAATGGTCGAGAGGCAGTAAATATGATCCAAATATCTGCTGGTCTAGCGATTACTGAGGACAGAGATTTTATAAAGGATGAAGACATAGAGTGGGTGATTCAATCCAGTCAATTAACACCAAGAATGGAACAAAAAATTATGTCCTCTTCTACCATTGGACTGGTAAATGGTTTAGCAGTGTATGGACCAAACTCTGGTGCATTGCTTGAAATTGAAGTAACGGTAATCCCTACAAAAGAAAAAGGTTCCATAAACATAACAGGCATAGTTGAGGAAGAAAGCATAGGTGGGCAAGGAAAATCGATAAGAAGAAAAAGTATGGCAAAAGGTTCAATTGAGAATGTTATAACTGTACTTCGTTCGATGGGTGTCCCAGCTGATGAATTTGATATTCATGTCAACTTTCCAGGCGGAGTTCCGATTGATGGACCATCTGCCGGAATTGCGATGGCAACAGGTATTTACTCAGCTATTTACAAGCATCCAATTGACCATACAGTTGCTATGACAGGTGAAATTAGTATTCATGGAAATGTAAAGCCAATTGGTGGAGTATATCCAAAGGTAAAAGCTGCGAAAAAGGCTGGAGCTAATAAAGTAATTATTCCTAAGGAGAATATCCAATCGATGCTTTATGAGATAAAGGATATTGAGATCATCCCAGTCAGTCATTTGTCTGAGGTGTTCGAACATGCACTGTTAAAGGAATACACAAATGAAGAAGTAATCACAGCATCCATGCAAATATCGAAAAAAGAAAGTATTTAATGGAATGAAAAAAATAGAACTTCGGTTTGCAGTTTTTAGGAGCCGGAGTTTTTTGTTGGAAGCCAACGCTTTTGCGATGATTATGATTATTGCTTGTAATTAGACACTACAGGTTAAATAGGATAGAATTGTACAAAGAATTCCTTTATTAAAGAGGGAAAGAAAGCATTTGGAGGTGCAAGGTAATGGCGAAAAAGACAGAAATCATTGTCCCCCTCCTGCCACTTCGAGGTTTACTTGTTTATCCGACAATGGTTTTACACTTGGATGTCGGAAGAGAAAAATCAGTTCAAGCTCTCGAGAAGGCAATGGTAGATGACAGTTTAATCTTTTTAACAACGCAGAAGGAGGTTTCAATTGATGAACCTCTTGAAGATGACTTGTATAAGATGGGAACACTTACGAAGGTCAAGCAAATGCTCAAGCTTCCAAACGGTACGATACGGGTACTTGTTGAAGGATTAAAGCGAGCAGAGATCGTTACATTTTTTGAAGAAGACGATCACTATTCTGTTGAAATAAAAACATATGAGGACCCCGTTGAAAAAGATGCGGAATCACAAGCATTAATGCGAACCATGCTTGATTATTTTGAGCAGTACATAAAGATGTCTAAGAAAATCTCAGCAGAAACCTTCTCGACTGTCACGGATATTGAGGAACCGGGGAGAATGGCGGACATTATTTCCTCACATCTTCCTTTAAAACTAAAGGAAAAGCAAGACATTCTAGAAACACTAGATGTGAAGGAAAGAATTCAGAAGATCGTAGACATCATTCACAATGAAAAAGAAGTATTGAACCTAGAGAAAAAAATTGGACAAAGAGTAAAAAAATCTATGGAGCGCACACAAAAGGAATATTACTTGCGCGAACAGATGAAGGCTATTCAAAAAGAGCTTGGTGATAAGGAAGGTAAGACGGGAGAAGTGAGTGATCTTACTGAAAAAATCGAACAAGCTGGGATGCCAGAGCATGTAAAAGCAACGGCCATGAAGGAACTAGAAAGATATGAAAAAGTTCCTTCGAGCTCTGCAGAGAGTGCGGTTATCCGTAACTATATCGAGTGGCTTTTGGCGATTCCTTGGTCCAAGGCAACGGAAGATGACCTAGATATTCATAAGGCCGAAAAAGTGTTAAATAATGACCACTACGGCCTCGAGAAAGTGAAGGAAAGGGTTCTTGAGTACTTAGCTGTTCAGCAAATGACGAACTCATTGAAAGGGCCTATTCTTTGTTTAGCTGGTCCTCCAGGGGTTGGGAAAACAAGCTTAGCCCGGTCGATTGCGACGTCATTAAATAGAAATTTTGTGAGAATTTCTCTGGGTGGAGTAAGAGATGAGTCTGAAATTAGAGGTCACAGACGTACGTATGTAGGGGCAATGCCTGGTAGAATCATCCAAGGGATGAAAAAGGCAGGCACGATCAACCCTGTCTTCCTACTCGATGAAATCGATAAGATGTCAAGTGATTTCCGTGGTGATCCATCAGCTGCCATGCTTGAGGTGCTTGATCCAGAACAGAATCATAACTTCAGTGATCACTATATCGAGGAAACCTATGACTTATCCAAAGTAATGTTTATTGCTACTGCAAATAATTTGGCAACCATTCCTGGTCCGCTTAGAGATCGGATGGAAATTATTACAATTGCTGGATATACAGAGCTTGAGAAGATTCATATCGCAAAGGATCACTTGCTACCAAAACAAACAAAAGAGCATGGTTTAACGAAAGCTCAGTTACAAATTCGAGAAGATGGTATTCAAAAAATCGTCCGTTACTACACTAGGGAAGCTGGTGTAAGAAGTTTAGAACGACAGTTAGCAACCATTTGCAGAAAAACAGCTAAAATTATCGTTTCTGGTGAGAAGAAAAAAGTCATCGTTTCTGAAAAAAATGTAGACGAATTTTTAGGAAAGCCAACCTTCCGATATGGTCAAGCAGAACTTGAGGATCAAGTAGGGGTAGCAACTGGCCTTGCTTATACAACAGTGGGTGGAGATACCCTTCAAATTGAAGTTTCGTTGTCTCCGGGAAAAGGTAAGCTCATACTAACGGGTAAGCTTGGCGATGTCATGAAGGAGTCTGCTCAAGCAGCTTTCAGTTATATTCGTTCAAAAGCAGGAGAACTTGGAATTGATCCAGATTTTCATGAGAAAAACGATATCCATATCCATGTCCCAGAAGGAGCGGTTCCGAAGGATGGCCCTTCTGCAGGAATTACAATGGCAACGGCGTTAGTGTCAGCTCTCACAGGGCGTGCCATCCGTAAAGAAGTGGGTATGACAGGTGAAATTACGTTACGTGGTCGAGTACTACCAATAGGGGGCTTAAAGGAGAAATCTTTAAGTGCTCATCGAGCGGGATTAACTAAAATCATTTGTCCAAAGGATAATGAACGAGATATTGATGATATTCCTGAAAGTGTTCGTGAAGAATTACAGTTTGTTCTCGTGTCGCATCTTGATCAAGTGTTAGAGCATGCTTTGACTGGCGGTGCCAATAGATGAAAGTAACAAGCTCTGAAATCGTCATTAGTGCAGTTAAGCCAGATCAGTACCCAATAGAACCAATTCCTGAATTTGCCTTAGCTGGTCGTTCTAATGTAGGGAAATCATCATTTATTAACAAAATGCTCAATCGAAAAGGATTAGCAAGAATTTCTTCAAAGCCTGGTAAAACACAAACATTGAACTTTTATATCGTTAATGAAGTCCTTCATTTTGTAGACGTACCAGGATATGGCTATGCAAAGGTTTCAAAAAAGGAACGGGAAGCATGGGGGAAAATGCTTGAAACGTATTTAACGACGAGAGAGCAGCTTAAGGCCGTATTATTAATTGTTGATTTACGTCACCCTCCAACGGCAGACGATATCATGATGTATGATTTCTTAAAGCACTACGAAATTCCATGCATTGTGATTGCCACGAAGGCTGATAAAATTTCAAAAACAAAAAGGGCACAACATTTAAAAATCACAAAAGAAAAGCTCGAATTACACCCACATGATACGATTATTCAGTTTTCTTCAGAAACAGGAGAAGGAAAAGATAAAGCATGGGCAACGATTGAAAGCTATATGTAGAGCAAAACCGTCAGAACAAAGTGTCTGACGGTTTTTTATGGTTGTTATTTTTTTCGGATAAAGAGTAAATAAAAGCCTATTATCACCAATACCAACGGCCAAGACTTCCAAGCAATTGATACCGTGTTTTCGAGGATACCTAACCACGCGGTGATTTTATCGTAAAATAAAAGCAATAACGCGAGTACAAGAAATAAGATTCCTTGGAATAGTCCCGATCGGACCTTCTGGTAACGGAGTAAGAATCCAAGGGCAATAATGAGGATAAACGTTCCAATATGATTGGGCCATAATTGAAAATGATTGATGATATGGAAATGAAGACCGAAGCCTGTAAGAATAACACCAGGAAGGATCGCTTCGTAATCTTTTGCTCCATAACCTTGAGAGAGAAAGGATACTCCAACAATTACCAGCAATGTTGGCCATGTGTAAAACTGTTGAAAAAGAGCGATGTTCGCCTGTTGTAAAAAGAAATAAACACCAAAACCAATAAGGATGATTCCAGGAAAGATTCGTTGATTTTTCATTAGCACCACTTCCAGTAAGGATTACTTGATAATCATTCTAATTTTTGTTACTGTACATATGGAGGCTTGTCGTAATATGACGAGCAAGCAAGGTTTACCAATTAATTATAATAGCATATTTGCATCACAGTTGATTAGTTTTTGTTCACATTTTATTCAAATATGGTCATATTTCATTTCAATCTATAAAAATGGAACATGGTATAATTACTACTAGCAAACATGCAAATATTCTGGGGGGTGTATTTTCAGTATGCATATAATAGTGATCGGTCTTAATTATAAAACTGCCCCTGTTGAAATTCGTGAGCGTTTGACATTTAACCCTACGCAGTTAGGGGAAGCAATGAACGCTCTTAAAGAAAAAAAGAGTGTGTTAGAAAATGTAATTGTCTCAACTTGTAACCGAACAGAAATCTATGCGGTTGTTGATCAACTACACACGGGTAGATATTATATAAAAGAATTTCTTTCAGAATGGTTTTCGATTGAGCAAAGCGAATTTTCACCATATTTATTTATATACGAACATGACGGTGCAATGGAACACTTATTTAGTGTAACATGCGGATTGAACTCAATGGTATTAGGTGAGACACAAATTCTTGGTCAAGTTCGTACAAGCTTTTTATTAGCTCAGGACAATGCAGCGGTTGGTACGGTGTTTAACCAGCTTTTCAAGCAAGCAGTAACCTTAGCTAAAAAAGCACATTCAGAGACAGATATTGGTGCGAATGCGGTATCGGTAAGTTATGCAGCGGTTGAACTAGCGAAGAAGATCTTTGGTACCTTAAATAAAAAGCATGTGTTAATTCTTGGTGCAGGTAAGATGGGGGAACTTGCCATACAGCATCTACATGCAAATGGAGCTAGCAAGGTAACTGTTATTAATCGCACGTATGAAAAGGCTCAGAATTTAGCTGAACGTTTCGAAGGTGAAGCTAAAACACTAGAAGAGCTTCAATGTTCTTTAATTGATGCAGATATTTTAATCAGTTCAACAGGTGCAAAAGAATTTGTTATTACAAAGGATATGATGACTCAAGTAGAAAAGATGCGTAAAGGAAAGCCTTTATTCATGGTCGATATTGCGGTTCCACGTGACTTAGACCCAGCATTAGCTGAGCTGGAGAGTGTCTTCTTATATGATATAGATGATTTGGAGGGAATCGTTGAAGCGAACCTTCAAGAACGAAAACGTGCAGCTGCACAAATTATGATGATGATTGAAGAAGAAATCGTTGACTTTAAACAATGGCTAAATTTACTAGGGGTTGTCCCTATTATTTCAGCTTTACGTGAAAAAGCACTTACGATTCAGTCCGGGACAATGGAGAGCTTAGAACGAAAGCTTCCTCATCTATCGGAACGTGATTTTAAAGTGTTAAATAAACATACGAAAAGTATTATTAATCAAATGCTAAAGGACCCAATCCTTCAAGCAAAGGAACTAGCCGCTCGAAAAGATTCAGAGCAAGCTTTAGATTTGTTTATGAAAATCTTTGATATTGATGAACTTGTAAAAGAGCAACAAGTTTTGAGAGAAGCGGGGCCCAATCGAGTGGTTGTAACAAATCCACAGCCTTCCTTTCAATCATAAAAGAGGAGAAGCGAATGTTTGACTACTATATGACGAGGCTACATGAGCTGACCGTTGTCCTGTATGCTTTCTGCGTGCTCTTATATTTTATTGATTTCTTACACCATAACCGGAAGGCAAATCGTGTTGCCTTCTGGTTACTTGCATTTGTATGGGTGCTTCAAACGATGTTTTTATTTTTGTATATGCTAAAAACCGGCCGGTTCCCGGTACTAACCATATTTGAAGGACTCTATTTTTATGCATGGGTGTTAATTACTTTATCACTAGGAATTAATCGGTTACTTCGTGTTGATTTCATTGTGTTTTTTACAAATGTTTTAGGGTTTATTATTCTAGCTATCCATACGTTTGCTCCAGTCCAATTTGAATCTCATGTGATGGCCGAGCAGCTCATCTCAGAGCTTTTGTTGATTCATATAACACTTGCGATTCTTTCTTATGGAGCTTTTTCTCTTTCTTTTGTATTCTCTTTTCTTTATTTGATTCAGTACAACTTACTAAAGAAAAAGAAGTGGGGAGCTAGGCTGTTAAGAATTACGGATTTATCTAAACTTGAACATATGTCTTATGTTTTAAATGTCATTGGTGTGCCTATGCTAATGCTAGCAGTCATTTTAGGCATTCAATGGGCATACTTGAAAATTCCTGAGATGTTTTGGTTAGATGCAAAGGTCATTGGCTCTTTCGGTGTACTGATTGCATATAGCATTTATTTATACTTACGTGTTAGCAAGGAGCTGTACGGAAGGTCATTGGCTCTTTGGAACATTGCTTCATTCTTAATTGTTTTGATTAATTTCTTTTTAATAGGCAACTTATCATCCTTCCACTTTTGGTACACTTAAGGATACATACATAGGAGGTATACATGCGAAAAATTATAGTTGGCTCCAGACGAAGTAAGCTTGCACTTACACAAACAAACTGGGTGATTGACCAGTTAAAGAAATTAGACCCATCCTTTGAATTTGAGGTAAAAGAGATTGTTACGAAGGGGGATAAAATCCTTGATGTAACACTATCTAAAGTTGGTGGAAAAGGGTTATTTGTTAAGGAAATTGAACAGGCAATGCTTGATGAGGAAATAGATATGGCGGTACATAGTATGAAGGACATGCCTGCTGTCTTGCCGGAAGGTTTAGTGATTGGTTGTATTCCTTTCCGTGAGGATCATCGAGATGCGCTAATCTCTAAAAATCACACGCCTATTAATGAATTAAATCCTGGTTCTATTGTTGGCACAAGCAGTCTTCGTCGCAGTGCACAGTTACTTGCAATTAGACCTGACCTTGAAATAAAGTGGATACGAGGTAATATTGATACACGATTAGCTAAATTAGAAACGGGAGAATATGACGCAATCGTACTAGCTGCTGCAGGCCTTTCGAGAATGGGGTGGGCAAGTGAGGTAGTATCAGAGTTTATTGATGATGAAGTATGTATTCCAGCAGTTGGTCAAGGTGCATTATCAATAGAATGCCGAGAAAGTGATGAACAACTGCTTAGCTTGTTATCTCAATTTACCTGTGTGAAAACCAAACAAGCAGTGACTGCCGAGAGAGCCTTTCTTCAAAAGATGGAAGGTGGTTGTCAGGTCCCGATAGCAGGGTATGCAAAAATTGAAGAAAATGGTGATATCTCTCTTACAGGGCTTGTTGCAACTCCAGATGGAAAAACCATCTTAAAGGAATCAGTAAGTGGACAAGATCCTGAAAAGCTAGGGGAGCAAGTAGCAGATGCTCTGATTGCTAACGGAGGAAAAGCATTAATTGATGCGGTGAAAGTGGAGCTTGATAGTGAATGAGTGATGACTATTCTCTCAATGGAATGAAAGTTCTTGTTCCTCGAGGAAAAAAGCATGCAAAACCATTTTCAGATTTGGTCAAAAAATATGGGGGGATTCCAGTGGAAATCCCTCTTATTTCCTTTCGACCAGTTGTTTCAGACGATCTGGTTATCCATCTACAAAAAAAACTACATAAATATGATTGGATTATTTTTACTAGCAATGTAACTGTAGAAACATTCTTTTCTTTTGACATCAACCCGACCGTCCTCGATGATATACAAATAGCAGCTATTGGTGAAAAAACAGAGGAAGCCTTAATAAGAAAAGGGGTAACAGTTGACTTTAAGCCAAAAGAGTATGTGGCTGAGGCATTTGTCGAAGAATTCTCACCATATATTAAGGAAGGCACAAATGTTCTAATCCCTAAAGGTAACTTAGCAAGAGAGTTTATTTCTAGTACTCTTGAAAAAAAGGGAGCTCATGTAGAAGAACTAGTCATTTATGAAACGTTTTTCCCTAACAGTAGTTGGGATGCATTAGTGAAGGCCCTAACAGAAAAGCAGTTGGATATTATAAGTTTTACTAGTCCTTCGACAGTTGATCATTTTATGGCTGTTGTGAAAGAAATGAATTTATTATCGACTATTGGTCATTGCCTGTTTATGTGTATTGGCCCTGTTACTCTTCAGCGGGCTAATGCTCTAGGTTTACGTGTGGACGCCATGCCAGATACATACACAATTGATCATATGCTACAAAGTATAATGAAAATAATAAGAAAGAGGGAGAACAAATGAATACATCATTTTCTCGTCACCGTCGTTTACGATCTTCAGCAACATTACGCACAATGGTTCGTGAAAACCACTTACACCTTGAGGATTTGGTATATCCAATTTTTGTAGTAGAAGGTGAAAACATAAAAAATGCCATTCAATCAATGCCAGGGGTTTTTCAACTATCATTGGATCAGTTGAAAATCGAAATGGATGAAGTAGCAGCACTTGGGATTCCTAGTGTCCTATTATTTGGAATCCCAAATGAAAAAGATGAGTGCGGTACGGGTGCATTCCATGACCATGGAATTGTACAGGAAGCGACACGAGTCATAAAAGAACAGTATCCTGATATCGTTGTTATTGCAGACACATGCTTATGTGAATACACTAGTCATGGCCACTGTGGGTTGATCGAAGATGGTAAAGTATTGAATGATCCATCACTGAAATTATTAGCTGATACAGCAGTTAGCCAAGCAAAAGCAGGAGCCGATATTATAGCTCCTTCCAATATGATGGATGGATTTGTTGCGGCCATAAGAGCAGGCTTAGATGAGGCTGGCTTTGAGGATATCCCTATTATGTCTTATGCTGTGAAATATGCATCTTCATTTTATGGACCATTTCGTGAAGCGGCTGAAAGCACACCTCAATTTGGAGACCGCAAAACGTATCAAATGGATCCAGCCAATCGATTGGAAGGCCTAAGAGAAGCAAGTTCAGATGTACAGGAAGGAGCAGACTTCCTAATTGTGAAGCCAGGAATGCCATACTTGGATATTGTACGTGATATAAAGAATAATTTTCATCTGCCAGTAGTTGTCTATAATGTGAGTGGGGAATATTCCATGGTGAAAGCTGCAGCACAGAACGGGTGGATTGATGAAAAAAATATTGTAATGGAAATGCTAACAGGTATGAAAAGAGCAGGTGCTGACCTTATTATCACTTATCATGCCAAAGATGCAGCAAGATGGTTAAAAGAAAACTAATATTTAATGAAACGAGGGATACATATGCGCTCTTATTCTAAATCTATTGAAGCTTTTGCTGAAGCAAAAACACTTATGCCTGGTGGTGTAAACAGTCCTGTTCGTGCGTTTAAATCGGTTAAAATGGATCCGATTTTTATGGAGAGAGGAAAGGGCTCGAAAATTTATGATATAGATGGAAACGAATATATTGACTATGTTTTGTCTTGGGGACCCTTAATCTTGGGGCATGCAAATGATCGTGTCGTTGAAGCGATTAAAAAGGTAGCAGAACTTGGTACAAGCTTCGGTGCTCCTAGTTTGATTGAAACTCAACTAGCTAAATTAGTAAAAGAAAGAGTGCCGTCTATTGAAATCGTCCGTATGGTTTCTTCAGGAACAGAAGCTACTATGAGTGCTCTGCGCCTAGCTCGTGGATATACAGGGAGAAATAAAATCTTAAAATTTGAAGGCTGTTATCATGGTCACGGTGATTCACTGTTAATCAAAGCAGGATCTGGCGTGGCAACATTAGGTCTTCCTGATAGCCCAGGTGTACCAGAAGGGGTCGCAAAAAATACGATTACGGTTCCGTATAATGATTTGGAAAGTGTTCGCTATGCATTTGAGCAATTCGGCGATGATATTGCTGGAATCATAGTAGAGCCTGTTGCAGGAAATATGGGAGTTGTTCTACCTCAACCAGGATTTTTAGAGGGTCTTAGAGATATTACTACGGATTATGGAGCACTTTTAATATTTGATGAAGTAATGACTGGATTTAGGGTTGGATATAACTGTGCACAAGGATATTTTGGGATTACTCCAGATTTAACATGTCTTGGAAAAGTTATTGGTGGTGGGCTTCCTGTTGGAGCCTACGGAGGAAGAGCAGATATTATGGAGCAAATCGCACCAAGTGGGCCAATATATCAGGCTGGAACCTTATCTGGTAATCCTCTTGCCATGACAGCAGGATTAGAAACATTAAGCCAGTTAACACCAGATCATTATGAGGAGTTTGCGCGTAAAGCAGCATTACTTGAAGAGGGAATAAGAGCAGCTGCAGAAAAACACGATATTCCTCACACTATCAACCGTGTAGGATCAATGGTCGGATTTTTCTTTACCAACGAAGCTGTTACAAACTACGAGCAAGCCAAAACATCAAATCTTGATTATTTTGCTACTTATTATCAAGAAATGGCGAATCAGGGTGTATTCTTACCACCTTCTCAATTCGAAGGAATGTTTCTTTCAACCGCTCATAGTCACGAAGATATCGAAAAAACAATCAAAGCCATTGAAATTGCCTTTTCTAAGCTAAGATAATTACAAGGAAAGAGACTCTTAGGGGTCTTTTTTTTATGTAAACAGGCACTAAGCGATTACTTTTATTCATAAAAATATTCACTAGTTCATAGAGTGATAATGACATAGTGATTAAACGTATAGGATATGAAGGGAGGAGTCGCTTTGTCTCAGGGTAACGAGTCGTGCTTGCGATTTTCATTAGAAGAATCGGTGTGGTTTCAAAAGGGACAGGAAGTAGAGGAGTTAGTCTCTATTTCACTTGACCCAAATATTACGATTCATGAAAACGAACAATATGTCACCATTCAAGGGGCATTAGAATTAACAGGGGAATACCAGCGTTATAATGATGGTTCTAATGAGGAGGAGGATTTGTTTACTGCTCCGAAGTTCGTTCATCATGTGGAGGAGAGGGAAGAGGGACTCTATGAGTTTTCACACCGTTTTCCGGTAGATATAACCATTCCAAATAACCGTATCCAAAGCATTAATGACATCCATGTTGAAGTGGAAAGTTTTGATTATCTTTTTCAAGAAAGAAGCTGTATGAAGCTAACTGCCGATTTAACAATTACAGGCCTTTATGGAGATCAACAGCACAAACCAGCACATGAAGAAGCAGAAGTGGAAGTAGAAGTAGAAGAAGTTCAACTTGAGGTTGCTTACCGCGAATCAACCATTGATGAGATAGAAGAAAATGTTGAAAGGTCTTATGAGCTTCGTACAGAAGAAGAAGTGGAACCAACGAATTTGGAACAAGAGTATGAACCATTCGCTGTGGAAGCAAGAAAATCAGCAGATGATACAGAGGAAAAAGTGGTTTCCATTAATAAAGCGGTTGAACTTTTTGAAGCGCCACAACTTCCTGTAAACGAAGCAAAAGAACCTGAAATTACTTTTTCAGCAGCGCGAAGTGAAGGACCCCAAGAGGTAGTCGAAGAAGTTGTTGAGGAAGCACCAGAGGTTGAGCTTCAGCCTGTACCAGAAGCCGAACTCCAGCCACAAGTAGAAACCCAACTAGAAGTAGAATCTTCTTCTTCTCCTCCTCAGCCTAAGGTCAAGAATAAGAAAAAGAAATCTTCAAAACAGGGGATGTCTTTAACTGAGTTTTTTGCTCGAAAAGAAGAGACGGAAGACTTAACAAAACTTCGTGTCGCTATCGTTCAAAGCGGAGAAACGGTCGAACAATTAGCGTCACGTTATGAAGTACCTGTACAACAATTACTTAAGGTAAACCATCTAGAGTTAAATCAAGATATATACGAAGGGCAAGTACTTTATATACCTATTCCTATTGCCCATAAATAGAAGAACAACCATTGGGCAGGTGTAAACTCCTGCCCTTGTTGTTTTTAATGGAAGGGTTGAGCCGCCTTGTCGAATGTTAATTATTTGCAGCAAATGGATCCGGTATTAAAAAATTACGGAGTTAAGCCACACTTTGTTGAGAGATTTGGGAAAATTTTTCGTATTTATAGTGATAAAGGAGTATTTGCTCTAAAAAAGATAGCTCCTAAACACGGAACCGATTTTATTAGACATATCCAATATCTCTATCAGAAAGGATACAATCGGATTGTCCCTATTTATCCAACGATTGATGGACGCTATGCGGTTTTGCATAATCAAGCCTTATATTATTTGATGCCATGGTTACCAAATGAAGAAAAAGAAAATAGGAATGAAAGAAATCAACAGCTTTTCCGGGAGCTAGCGAGGCTTCATACATTGTCACTTCATGAGGTGACCATTAATCCTCAAGAAAAAGAAGAACATTATACATCTCTTTCATCACTTTGGGATAAAGAGACGGAATTTATTGAAGGCTATATTGAAGCGTGTGAAGGAAAACAATATATGTCTCCTACCGAACTTTTGTTTTGCTTGTATTATAATGACATTCGTCAAGCACTAACGTATTCCAAAAACAAGCTAAAAGAATGGTTCGAGCTAACAAAGGAAGAAACGAAGGCCAGGGCGGTCGTGGTACATGGTAAGATCTCTTCTGAGCATTTTCTCTATGATGAAAGAGGATATGGATATTTTATTAATCTTGAAGGCAGCAGAGAAGGAGCTGCCATTCATGATATTTTACCTTTTTTATCAAGACTGTTAAATACCTTTCCAAAGCGTTGTGACGACTGCATAGACTGGTTATATGTGTATTTAAAGTACTTTCCATTAAAAGAAGATGAAATGCTCTTATTATTAGGATATTTTGCGCATCCCGGACCCGTGTTAAGGGTGGTGGAAGACTATTATAAATCAAAAGAAAGAAATGAAAGAAAGTTTGTACAAAGCTTACAGAAACAATTTTGGTTATTAAAAAATTCTGAGTACGTCGTCATGCGCATAGAGGAAATTGAAAGACAAAAAAAACAAGCTGCAGCGGCAGCAGCAGCTCAAAGTAGCGAGGGAGCCCAAAATTAAGGGGCTCCCTAAATAAATTCAAAGTGAAATGCAATAGCTAGAGCAATGAGTATGGCTAGAAACAATACATCAAATGTTGTTGGTAGAAAGATGGTTCGAATTCCTTGAAAAATACAAAAAGGGAGAATGAATTGTCTGCATACTCCTCTCACAGTCCTTAACCATGGTGGCAATGTATAAGGATTATACCTTCTTTTCACACCAATCCCTCCTAAGTTCATAATGTAAACCAAAAGACGCTAGGAAAAAAATGCTTCTTCCATTACTCTATGTATGGTTATAAAAAAATATGGGTATCCTTATTGACGTTAACGTACTTTTTTATGTAGTATATGGAGTATAAATTGAAGGTTCATATTTTATCTTACATAATTAATACAGAAATCTGCTTTGAAAGGGAAGAGTAGATTGGTTACTCGCTTTAAGAGAGGAAAACTCGTGTCTGGAAGGTTTTCTAAGCGTTCCAATTGAATGTCGCCCTTGAGCATCTTTTACGAACAGCTATGCTTTGTAGTGAAAGACGGGAAGTCCGTTATCTATTTTAAGAGCCAATCATGGTTTATTTATTGATTGGAAAAAAGGTGGTACCGCGAAGCAAACTCCATTCGTCCTTTTTAGACGATTGGAGTTTTTTTGTATTTAGCTTAGGAGGGAACAAAATGGAAACAAATGAATTAACAATGCCAACCAAATACGATCCAAATACGATTGAACGAGGTCGATACGATTGGTGGCTAAAGGGAAAATACTTTCAAGCACTTAATGACCAAGAGAAAGAGCCATATACAATCGTTATTCCACCACCGAACGTAACAGGCAAGCTACACTTAGGGCATGCCTGGGATACCACCTTGCAGGATATATTAACGAGAATGAAACGTATGCAAGGATATGATGTATTGTGGTTACCAGGAATGGACCATGCTGGTATTGCCACACAAGCAAAGGTGGAAGAAAAGCTTCGTGCCGAGGGGAAAAGCCGATATGATCTTGGTCGTGAGGCATTTGTAGAAGAAACTTGGAAGTGGAAAGAAGAGTATGCGAGTCATATTCGTGAGCAGTGGTCAAAGTTAGGTCTAGGTCTGGACTACAGCAGAGAGCGTTTTACGCTGGATGAAGGATTGTCGAAAGCAGTAAGAGAGGTTTTTGTTTCTTTATATAAAAAGGGTCTTATCTACCGAGGAGAGTATATCATCAACTGGGATCCAGCAACAAAAACAGCACTTTCTGATATTGAAGTTATTTATAAGGATGTTCAAGGTGCTTTCTACCATATGAAGTATCCTTTGAGTGACGGTTCTGGATTTATTGAAGTGGCAACCACAAGACCAGAAACCATGCTTGGAGACACGGCAGTTGCTGTACACCCTGAGGATGATAGATATAAGGACTTGATTGGGAAAACAGTTATTTTACCAATTGTTGGTCGTGAGATCCCAATCGTTGGTGACGACTATGTAGATATGGAATTCGGTTCAGGCGCAGTGAAAATAACTCCGGCACATGATCCAAATGACTTTGAAATTGGAAATAGACATAATCTTGAACGCGTACTAGTAATGAACGAAGATGGCACGATGAATGCGAATGCTGGTAAGTACCAAGGGCTGGACCGGTTCGAGTGTCGTAAGCAAATTGTTAAGGATCTACAAGCGGATGACGTGTTATTTAAAATTGAAGAGCATATGCACTCAGTAGGGCACTCAGAAAGAAGTGGTGCAGTAGTTGAGCCGTATTTATCAACACAGTGGTTTGTTAAAATGCAACCTCTAGCAGATGAAGCCATTGCCTTACAACAGAAAGAAGAAAAAGTGAATTTTGTTCCTGACCGATTTGAGAACACGTATCTGCGCTGGATGGAAAACATTCGTGACTGGTGTATTTCTCGTCAGCTTTGGTGGGGCCATCGTATCCCAGCTTGGTATCACAAACAAACAGGAGAGGTACATGTTGATCATGAGCCTCCTGCAGATATTGAAAACTGGGAACAGGATAAGGACGTATTAGATACATGGTTTAGCTCTGCACTTTGGCCGTTTTCGACGATGGGATGGCCAGATATTGAATCAAGTGATTACAAGCGTTACTATCCAACCGATTGTCTTGTAACTGGTTACGACATCATCTTTTTCTGGGTATCAAGAATGATCTTCCAAGGGTTGGAATTCACAGGAGAACGTCCATTTAAAGATGTCCTTATCCACGGACTTGTTCGAGATGCTGAAGGGCGAAAAATGAGTAAGTCACTTGGAAACGGTGTTGATCCGATGGAGGTAATTGATAAGTATGGTGCAGACTCATTGCGTTATTTCTTATCGACAGGAAGCTCTCCAGGGCAAGATTTACGTTATAGTACGGAAAAGGTAGAAGCAACTTGGAACTTTGCTAATAAAATCTGGAATGCATCAAGATTTGCGTTAATGAATATGGACGGATTAACGTATGAACAAATCGACTTAAGTGGTGAAAAGTCTGTAGCAGATAAATGGATTTTGACTAGACTAAATGAAACCATTGAAACAGTAACAAGACTATCGGATCGATATGAATTTGGTGAGGTTGGTCGTGTTCTATACAATTTTATTTGGGATGACTTCTGTGATTGGTATATCGAAATGGCGAAGCTTCCACTGTATGGTGAGGATGAAGCAGCAAAGTTAACAACAAGATCTATATTAGCTTATGTACTTGATCAAACAATGAGACTCCTACACCCATTCATGCCGTTTATTACAGAGGAAATTTGGCAGAACCTTCCTCATAATGGAGAGTCAATTACGGTTGCAACATGGCCTGTAGTTAACGAGGAGTTAACTGATCATCAAGCTGCTTCCGATATGAAGCTATTGGTTGAGATTATTCGTTCGGTACGAAACATCCGTGCAGAAGTAAATACTCCGCTAAGCAAAAAGATCAACATGATTGTAAAAGGTAAAGACGACAAAATCTCTGCTGTATTGGAAAAGAATCGTGCATATATTGAACGCTTCTGTAATCCTGAGCAATTAGTCATTGGAACAGTAGTTGACGAGCCAGAAAAAGCGATGACAGCTGTTGTAACAGGAGCAGAAATTATTCTTCCATTAGCTGGATTGCTAAATATAGAGGAAGAAATTGCACGACTAGGAAAGGAATATGCAAAGCTAACCCAAGAGGTAGAACGAGTGCAAAAGAAACTCAGCAATGAAGGTTTTGTGAAGAAGGCCCCTGAGAAAGTAATTAATGAAGAACGTGCAAAAGAGAAAGACTACATGGAAAAACGAGCACTAGTAGAAACACGTTTAAATGAACTAAAAGGACTATAATATTTAGTAGGACGAATCTAAAATAGATTCGTCCTCACTACATTATGAAAGGTGAACCAACATGTTTTTGACTTATGAAGAAGCAGTGGCATGGATTCATGCTAGATTAAGGCTCGGAATCAAGCCAGGGCTTACAAGAATGGAGTGGATGATGGACAGACTTGGTCATCCAGAGAAACAATTTCAATCCGTACATATCGGGGGGACGAACGGAAAAGGTTCGACTGTTACATTTTTAAGATCCATTTTAGAAGAGCAGGGCTATACGGTTGGCACCTTTACTTCACCCTATTTTGAGCAATTTAACGAACGAATTAGTGTGAATGGAAAGCCTATCTCTAACGATGATATTGTTCGTTTAGTCAATATTATTCAACCTTTGAGTGATGAACTTGAGCAAACGGAACTTGGAGGACCAACGGAGTTTGAGATTATAACAGCTATGTCGCTCGTATTTTTTGGTCAGTTGGGCTCGGTTGATATAGTACTATACGAGGTCGGACTAGGTGGACGGTTTGACTCAACCAATATAATAAATCCTCTTTTGTCGATTATTACAAGCATAGGTCTTGACCATACAGCCATCTTAGGTGAGACCCATGAGAAAATTGCATTTGAAAAAGCTGGAATTATTAAGCCACTTGTACCCATCATTACAGCTGTTCACCAAACAGAAGCATTACAAGTAATTAAGAAGAAAGCATTGAAAGAGGATGCAGATTGTTTTGTATTGGGGGAAGACTTTTATGTTTCGAACCATCAATCGTTAACAAACGGGGAAGAGTTTGATTGGAAAACGGATGATAAAAACTTGTCTTCTATCCAAACGACGATGATAGGTAAACATCAAATCGAAAATGCTTCCTTAGCGATTATGGCTGCACAGTTATTAAATGAAAAGAAGCAATTTGTCATTGATTCAACGTCTATTAGAAAGGGCATTAAAAAAGCCTATTGGCCAGGGAGATTTGAATTGGTAAGTAATGAACCGACGGTTATTATGGATGGAGCTCATAACGAAGAGGGGATACACACATTGGTTCGTGAAGTGAAGAAACGATACCATGATAAGGAAATTCACATCGTTTTTGCGGCGTTAAGAGATAAAAAGCTAGATGGAATGATTCAAGAATTAGATGAAATCGCTTCTCAAATCACCTTTGTATCCTTTGATTTTCCACGTGCAGCAACTAGCAAGGAACTCTACTTGATTAGTTTGTCTGAACATAAAAAAGAAAATATGGATTGGGAGGCAACTATTGAAGAAAAATTACTCCATCTAAAGGAAAATCAAGTACTTGTTATTACGGGTTCGCTATATTTTTTAGCAGAGGTAAAACCAAAATTACTCAAATTACTAGAATCAATATAAATAAGCTATGACAAATATCTGAATCTTTGATAAACTTAACGTGAGATAAGTCTTTTCACCCATTAATAAAGGAGGAGGAAGGAATTGGATCCAAAAGCAAGGAAAATTATTTGGATATCTTGGCTATTCATTGTCCCAGTTGGACTCTATTTAACATATTCCTTTTTCCCACCATTAATAAGCGGTCTAGATTTTGATCTATTTGCCTTTCTATTACTAATCTCTTTTGTAGCATCTGTTCCAATGGTTGTAAATAATACTCCTATTTTTCTTATTCAATGGGTATCATTGGCGGTGTTTTTAACATTTGGTTTATTTTATGAAATGATACTTGTGCAATTTGGTATCATTGTTCTTTTAATTAAACTTCGTGTCACAAAACAGCAATTATATCGTTTTCCCCTAAATTCACTTATGTTTTTTATTTGCTCACTTCTCAGTGGAGTGATTTATTATGCTTTAGGTGGCGTTCATGGCCTTGCCTTGGTAGAGAATCCGAAGCTTTTACTGATTGCGATAACTTACGCAGTTGTAAATTATGCTCTTAATCAGCTGATTTTATCAGGTATTAGATATGCCTTGTTTAAGCAAAAACAGCAGTACTTTGGTAAGGATTTTATTTGGGAAACTATTACATCTATCCTTACATTGCCAATAGGGTTGGTTTTATACACATTATATATCGAGGTCGGCATTGTCGCTCTATTATTTGTTGGAGTACCGTTTGCTAGTCTATCGATTATTTTAAACCTCTACTACTCCACGGAAAAGGTGAATAGTTATCTCCAAAAAGCAGCGAAAATAGGACATGAGCTTGCTGAAAGACTTGATGTGGACGGAGTATTGGGACTCTTCTTACAAAAAATAAAAACCCTGCTTCCAGTAGATGAAGCGTTTGTGTTGGATAAAGAGAATGGACATTTGCACATTATTAAAATGGAGAGAAGTGACGAAGAGTTTGGATCCTTTGGGTCAATGAAACCTTTAAAAAAAGGAGAAGGGATTGGTGGAAAAGTTTGGGCAGATAAGAACGCCCTTATTTTCTCAAGCAGCAAAGAGTGGAAATCCATAACGAAAGAGCCACTTTCCCCGAAAATGGAGAGTGTACTTTGCGTTCCGATTGTTAAAAGCAACGAAGTGGTTGCTGTCTTATTGCTAGCTTCTTCTGAAAAAAGGGCGTATGAAAAATCACAGCTTATGATTCTTGAAATATTATGCTCTTATTTGGCTGTTGCGGTGGAGAATGCGAGACATTATGAGAAGACAAAAGAAATAAGTGAGCGGTGTGCACTTACCAATCTGTACAACTTTCGATACTTAGATAATGAGCTACAAGTAGAGTACGAGAAGTTGGTGGCTGCTGAAAGAAAGAAAATCTCTCTCATTTTGTTAGATATCGACCATTTTAAGTCTGTAAACGACACATATGGACACCAAAGTGGGAATGAAATTTTAAAAGAATTAGCTAGTCGATTAGATAACTTAGTCGGAAAAAAGGGAACTGTTGCGAGATATGGTGGAGAGGAATTTACCATTCTATTACCTGATGTTGATAAGCAAGAAGCGCTCAAGCTAGCTGAACTTGTTCGATTAACAATTGCTAATTGGCCATTTACCATTGAACAACATATTTCAGAGAAAAATAAAAAGTTGCTAGTAAACATTACAGCATCAATAGGCGTAGCCACATCCCCGGACGATGCGGACGATCCTCAATCATTAATACGACATGCGGACCGTGCATTATATGTAGGTGCGAAGAGAGCAGGAAGAAATAGGGTCGCTCAATACGTAGAATAATATAGAAATTACAAAAATAACCAAGAAATTTGGCGAAATCATTCTGTGACAAGACGACAAAAGTCTTGTTATTTTTTTTGTACTCTATGATAGGATGAAACAAGCACTCATCTTCGAAGGAGGCAAATGTAGTGGAAAACCAGAAAAAAAATACTATCACGATTAAGATTGATGGTAAATCAAGAATGTATCAAGAGAATAAGCCAAACTTAAAACCAGAAAAAATGACTTCTAGTAAAACTTTTGTCGAAGATGATGGTCGAAAACTAGAATTCGATAAACGGTCAGTAGAAGAGGCAACTATAAAGGAACCAAATTATGAGGAAGTTGCAGCGGCTTCTGCTGAAAAGAATGAAGAAGACTTTGACTGGATTTTGCCAGAAACTAGTGAGGAACCAGAACTAGAGGAGTACAAGATTGCTAGTTATACAAGTAAACCCAATAAGGGAAAGAGTGTGATCAAAGCCCTTAAGAAAAATAAAAACAATCTATCTCCTTCTATTTTCTTTGCCCTCTTTTTTGCCGTAATCATTGGGATGAGTTTCGGATTTATCCTCTTAAGACTTGTCATTAGTGACCAGACGCTTGGAGGACAAGAAGTAGTTACGACGGTTCCTCCTACTGAACAACAAAGCGAACAGGCCAATGTAGTGAGTTATACATTACCGGTTGTATCTACTTTTGTTGTTCAAGAAAGTGCTTATTCTTCGGTTGAAGCAGCGAATGAAGGCAAGAAAGTTCTTGATCAAAAGGGAATCCCCTCATCAGTCGTTACAACAGATAGAAGTTATCTGTTTGTAGGTATTGGTGTAACGAAAGAAAGTGGTAAAGCAATTGGTGAAGGTTTATTGGAAAAAGGCATCGATGATATATATGCAAAAGAAATACAAGTCGGTGGCATTCAACTAAACGAAATCACTAGTGCGGAACAAATGCTACTAGAGCAGGCATCACAATTATATGCACCTTTAGTGACAATTAGTACAAGTCTAACACTAGAACAAACCATTCCTGAAGAAGCTTCTAATAATGTCACACAAATGAGAGCCGAGTGGGATAAAATTAATAGTAAAGAAATTAAAGATGAAAGATATATTCAGCTCAAAGAGGCAATAGACAAAGCGATTTCTGTCGCAATAAATCCATCAAAAGAGAAGAGCACAGAGCTTCAGCAGCATTTATTAAGCTTTTTGTCTTTATACCAATCAGAAAAATAAAAATATCGACATTTTCGGATATTTTCCGGGAAATGGCGAGAAACTAGCAGAGTCTTGTCAATCCATTGACAAGCTCTGTTTTTTTAAAATTTTTTTAAGAAAAAAAGTTCAGTTAAAAAATGACTCTCATCCTATTTTTTGTTACGATAAAAAGGTATCTCCCCTATGATCCAAATAAAAAGGTAAGGTGATCTTATGCAAAACCTCATTTTAGCCTCATCCTCTCCTCGACGAAAGGAACTGTTATCTATTCTTCAAATCCCGTTTGAGGTAAAAGCAAGTGATGTGGATGAAACCTTTCATTCTGAACTTGCACCCCATGAAGTTGTTATTCATTTAGCAGATCGTAAGGCAAAGCATGTGTCAAAAAATGACTCTTCAGCTATTGTCATTGGTGCAGACACGATTGTTGTGGCTGCTGGTGAAATTTTAGGGAAACCTGATAATCCAACCGAAGCTTTTGAGATGTTAAGGAAATTATCTGGTTCAACACATTCTGTTTACACAGGAGTTGCGATTGTATCGGCTGCTCGTACAACGACTTTTTATGAAAAAACGGATGTAACATTCTGGGAGTTAACTGACGAAGAAATTCACTCCTATATAAGTACCGGTGAACCGTACGATAAGGCGGGAAGCTATGGTATACAGGGATTCGGTAGCACGTTAGTGAAACGAATTTCTGGTGATTATTTTACGGTTGTTGGATTACCGATAGCACGCCTTGTCCGCGAATTAAAACCTTTTAGGTGATGAAAGTTCAACGTCTACCTCCCAAGAAATTAGGAGGTATGAAATGCGTACAGAAGCACTGATGATTAAGGACTATCCCCATGAAGACCGTCCCCGGGAGCGCTTTGTTCAAAGTGGTCCAGAAAGCCTTTCAAACCATGAACTACTTGCTCTTCTTTTGAGAACGGGAACAAAAGAAGAGTCCGTTCTTCAATTGGCGAATCGACTATTAAATCATTTTGAAGGACTTAGGCTTCTAAAAGAAGCGACCTTAGATGAAATGACCGGGATTAAAGGGATTGGTATGGCTAAAGCAATTCAAGTACTAGCTGCCGTTGAACTAGGTAGGCGGATAACGAACTTGAATTACGATGACCGCTATGTCATTCGTTCTCCTGAAGATGGTGCTAAGTATGTGATGCAGGATATGAGATTTCTTAGTCAAGAACATTTTGTATGTCTATATCTTAATACAAAAAATCAAGTCCTCCATAAGAAAACAGTCTTTATCGGGAGCTTAAACGCTTCCATCGTTCATCCTCGCGAGGTGTACAAGGAAGCTTTAAAACGTTCTGCAGCTTCTGTCATTTGTGCACATAATCATCCATCAGGAGTGCGCCTGTACGGTGCAGCATAATAGCATTCTAAAAGAATTAGAACTCCTTACATGGTTCTATGGTCAGCATCTTACCTGAAAGGGAAACCTGTAAAGGGAAAAAAGCATGATGTGAAAAGGGAAAGAGACGATTTGCTATCATATCGAGTCAGTTTCTCAGGCCAAGTGATGTATGGTAAAGGCTAGACTGCTTGAATCCTAGACGGAGGAGCGAAGGGTACGCCGTTACTTATGATAGCTACAAGGTAACGAGGGCAATATCGGAGAAGTTCTCCTGACTTTTTACGATTGTAAGGATTGTCCTTCTAGACTCAGGTAAAGAGTAAAACGTCAAAAGGGGTACCTAACCATCACGTTCTATTATGCTGCATAATTCAGGGATTGCCTAAGTGCAACTAAGGTTGTATAAGGTAACGGAGTCACTATAGTACTCAACGTTTGCCTGTAATGGGCTTAGCAAGGGGAAGGGTGACAGGCTACAATTCGTCCATTTGAAAGGTGTCATGAACATGGCAATTAATCCAATTCAACAATTAGACGTTTTGAAAAAGGCTATACAAAAAGGGAAACAAATTACTGATTGCTATCGTCTTATGTATAAGAAGGATTTATGGATCAGGGCACATAAACAATTATATGATCAGAAAAATACAAATGATTTTCCTATGCTAGAAATAGATGAGATCATCTTAAACATAAAAGAGGGAACGTTTCGATTCGAAAATCATAGGGATAGGTTACAGTCTCCGTCTTTTAGAGAGTTAATGGTCCTTGAGGTGATCAAAGTAATTCTAACAACCATATTTAAAGATATTCACTATAATAGGGATGATATGAATCAATCTCTCAAAGAAGTAAAAAGAAATTGGAGTGAACATACCTGGTTGGTTTTTGGAGAGATAAATCAAAACGAATCTTCTGTTTGGTACCATCTACTCCTGAAAAGTATTGAAAATAAGGTGAGCGACAGACGTTTTTTCCTTCTCCTTCATAATGCCATATTCTCTGGGATAATCGATAAATATACTTCCAAAAAAGGTGCAACGCTTAAATCAATACTTTACTCCATTTATTTTCAAGAAGTGGATTTATTTTTAAAAATGAAATTGATTAAGGGAAAAAAGGCAAATACTAGCATAGGAACGTTCAAGTATTTCCAAGAGTTTGACCAGTTTTTAATGACATTTAAAGGTTCAAAAGACGAAGCAGTTCAGGTTATGGATATGGTTCAACTATATTTCAGCTCAAAACTTTTATATACAAACAAAGAATATTCCTTGACCCTTTCTAATCTAAAAAAACCGGTTTTAGTATGTGGATATGAGATGAAAAGGTGTAGACAGACTAACACTCTACTTTTCAAAATACCAAACGTTACACTAAAGAGGCTGTCCAAAAAATACGGTGAGATGGAGATTTTTCATCCTATACCCCGACCTGGATTAATCAACCTCTCTGAACAAAAAATCATGCGGGTGTACCATGCTGAATTAAGAAAGCTCGTTTTGAATTATAGAGGAGCAAATAATTGGTATGACTTTTCTAAACTATTTTCCTTAGCTAGAGGCAGTTATATCAGAACGATAGCAATGAAAAGAAAGTGCTCAGTTAACAAAGTTAGTCTAGAAATGAAATCATATCAACAAGGTGATCTTTGTATAAAAGTAAAAGAGAAAGAAGAAGTTGAAAGTTTATATTCTTTTGTAAAATTATCTGAGTTTTCCTTTTTGAGATACTAAGCCTAAAAGCTGGCGAGCCGTATACACTGAAAGGTGTACGTACGGTTCTGTGGGAGGAGAGAAGAAACCAGTCTCTAGTTTAGATGGCGCTTTTCTCCTACCCTACGATCCTACTCCTAGTAAGGAGGATATTGAGGTTACGAAAAGACTAGCGGAATGTGGGAAAATATTAGGCATCGAAATTCTTGACCATTTGATTATTGGGGAAAATAAATTTGTCAGTTTAAAGGAAAAAGGCTATTTATGACACTATGAATTTATTTGACGATGCGATATAATAAGCTTTATGATTTTTTTGCAATAAAACACTAAGATGAATTCATCATAAATAGCTTTGACTAGAAAAAGTGAATTTCCGATATTGGACAAACCATTTGACGGATGACTTTATTCGTACGATTTGGATGAGAAAGGGAGATACTTCATGTTTGGAATAGGGACAAGAGATCTTGGAATTGATTTAGGAACAGCAAATACACTTGTGTATGTGAAAGGAAAAGGGATTGTTGTAAGAGAGCCTTCTGTTGTTGCGCTACAAACAGATACAAAACATATTGTAGCAGTAGGGAATGACGCGAAAAATATGATTGGCCGTACACCTGGTAATGTGGTAGCTCTTAGACCAATGAAGGATGGTGTTATTGCAGATTATGAAACAACTGCAACGATGATGAAGTATTACATAAATCAAGCAAACAAAAGCAAGGGTCTCTTTTCAGGCAAACCTTATGTCATGGTATGTGTACCATCAGGAATAACGGCTGTAGAACAAAGAGCAGTGATTGATGCAACTCGTCAAGCCGGTGCTAGGGATGCCTACCCGATAGAAGAACCGTTTGCGGCTGCAATTGGAGCAAATCTTCCTGTATGGGAGCCTACCGGAAGTATGGTTGTTGATATCGGAGGCGGGACAACCGAGGTTGCTATTATCTCATTGGGCGGAATCGTAACAAGTCAGTCCATTCGCATTGCTGGAGATGAAATGGATGAAGCAATTATTAATTATATTCGAAAAACGTACAACCTTCTAATCGGTGATCGTACAGCTGAAACAATTAAAGTAGAAATTGGAAGTGCGGGTGACCCAGAAGGCATTGAGAATATGGAAATACGTGGTCGTGATTTGTTAACAGGACTACCAAAAACGATTGAAATTAGAGCAGAGGAAATCTCGAAAGCTCTACATGATACGGTATACTCCATTGTAGATGCTGTTAAGGTAACTTTGGAAAAAACTCCACCAGAGCTTGCTGCAGATATTATGGATCGTGGGATTGTCCTTACAGGCGGAGGTGCGCTTCTGCGTAATTTAGACCGAGTAATAAGCGAAGAAACAAATATGCCAGTTCTGATTGCTGAAAATCCACTTGATTGTGTGGCAATAGGTACAGGAAAAGCGCTTGATCATATTCATCTTTTTAAAAATAAAGCATCAGAAACACGATAAGCAAACAATCTTTCCCTCACTCCTTAAGGAGTGAGGGAATACCCCTGTGTGGGAATATATTTTCACTTGAGGTGTAAGAAATGCCACAATTTTTATCAAATAAACGCCTTATCATTTTACTAGTTAGCATCATTATTCTCGTGGCATTAATCGGTTTTTCAATAAGAGAGCGAGAGAAGTTAACATGGCCAGAACAATTTATTAAAGATACGACAGGTTGGGTGCAATCGGCCTTTTCGCGTCCTGCCAATTATGTAGCAGGTTTCTTTGAGAATGTAAGAGACTTGCAAAATACATATGAAGAGAACAAAGAATTAAAAGCTCGATTAGACGAATTAGTTCAGCTAGAGGTAGATGTTCAAACACTAGCAAAAGAGAATAAAGAGCTACGAGAGATTCTTGATAATAAGGAAGATTTAAGCGCATTTGATCCTGTCCAGGCTATCGTTGTTGGTAGAAACCCTGAACGATGGCATGAACTACTTGTTATTAATAAGGGAAAACAAGATGGTATCCAACAAAATATGGCGGTTATCACTGCAAATGGGCTCATCGGAAAGGTAAAAAGCACGAGTCAGTTTACCTCGACCATTCAGCTATTAAGTGCAAATGACCCAACAAATCGAATTTCTGCAAAAGTAATAGGTGAAAAGGAAACTTACGGGACCATTGAAGGATATGATGAGGAAAGGAAACTCCTTAAACTAAAGAGGCTTCCATATGATGCGAAAATAGAGAAAGACCAGATTGTCACTACTTCCGGACTAGGTGGAGTTTTTCCGAAGGATTTACCTGTTGGTAAAGTGGTCGAAGTCGTTCCAGATGAATTTGGATTAAATCAAACTGCGTATATAGAGCCAGGTGCTGATTTTTATGATATTCGTCACGTTATGGTTGTAACTGTTAAGACGAATACACCAGATTTAAGTGATATTTCTAGTGAAGAGGAGGAGGAATTGTGAAAAAACTCCTTCTTCCTATTTTTGTTTTGTTTATTTTCATACTAGAGAGTTTGTTTGTCGAGCTTTTTTCTCCACAGCTTTTTAATAGTGACCGCATCATCGTCCCTCATTTTCTTTTAGTCGTTCTTTTGTTTCTAACCGTTTATGGAGGAAAGAAACAGGGAATCCTGTATGCGGCTATTTTTGGGCTGCTCTTTGATATTGTTTATACAGAAGTGATTGGAATATATTTCTTTTTGTATCCAATGATCGCTTATTTTGTTTCAAAGACGATGCAGCTTATACATAATCATCTGGTTGTAGTTTCATTAACCTCCATGGTGGGAATTATTCTTCTTGAACTTGGTGTGTATGAGTTAAACTATTTATTAAAAGTAACTGAAATGGATTTTCAAACTTTCTTACAGGAAAGGCTTTATCCAACCTTGATATTAAATTTAGCATTTACAATCTTGGTTTCCTTTCCCCTAAAACGGCAGTTTGATAAATATGCAGAGGAACTTAGAAATGAATAAAAAATCAATTTTTTTTAAAAAGGATTTCTGGGGCTTAAGGTCGAAATAATATAAAGATATATGTTAGCTTATTTCGTATTGAGCTTATTCTTAGTTTGCTTAACATCGAGGGATGCTTTTCTATTGAGGTGACCAACTTAACATGAAGAAGACACAAAATGTGCTAATCAAAGGAACAAAGGATGGTTTAACGTTACACTTAGATGATCTTTGCTCCTATGAGGAATTAAAGAGGGAATTGGATTCCAAATTAACCGAAAATTCGTTAGCTAATAAGGATCGACCTTTAATATCTGTTCGAGTTCAAGTAGGTAACCGATACTTGACAGAAGATCAGCAAGAAGAAATTAAAAATTTAATACGTCAAAAAAAGAATCTAGTCGTTGAATTAATTCAATCAAATGTAATGACAAGGGAAGAAGCCGAGTTAGCTATAGCAGCAAATGAGATCATCCCAGTAGCTAAAGTCATCCGTTCAGGTCAAGTATTAGAAACACCAGGTGATCTGCTCTTAGTGGGAGATGTGAATCCTGGTGGGACAGTTCGAGCAGGCGGAAATATCTTTGTTATGGGAGCGCTAAAGGGAATTGCTCACGCAGGATGCTTTGGAGACTCAGATGCAGTCGTTGTTGCCTCAGTGATGAATCCTTCACAAATCAGAATTAGTCATTGCATTAACCGTGCTCCAGATAATGGAATAGACAAAGAGAAACGGGAAATGGAATGTGCCTATATTGATGAAAACGATCACATTATTATTGATAGATTACAAGTATTATCTCAGCTAAGACCAAACTTAACGAAGCTGGAAGGGGGACGCTAAAATGGGACAAGCCATTGTTGTAACTTCGGGAAAAGGTGGAGTAGGAAAAACGACTACTTCTGCAAATATTGGAACAGCACTAGCCTTACAAGGGAAGCGTGTCTGCCTTGTTGATACAGATATCGGATTGAGAAACTTAGATGTCGTGATGGGTCTTGAAAACCGAATCATTTATGATTTAGTTGATGTCGTGGAAGGCCGCTGTAAGATTCATCAAGCGTTAGTTAAAGATAAAAGATTTGATGACCTTCTATACTTGCTTCCAGCAGCACAAACAAGTGATAAAACGGCAGTTCAACCTGAACAAATGAAAACATTGATTAACAATTTAAAACAGGACTATGATTATATCATTATTGACTGTCCGGCGGGAATTGAACAAGGTTATAAAAATGCGGTTGCAGGTGCGGATAAAGCGATTGTTGTAACGACACCAGAAGTTTCAGCTGTAAGGGATGCGGACAGAATTATTGGACTTCTAGAAAAGGAAGAAAATGTAGAGGCTCCAAAGCTAGTAATTAATCGTATTCGCAGTCATATGATGAAAAATGGAGATATGCTTGATGTCGATGAAATCACAGCACACTTATCCATTGATTTAATTGGAATAGTGGCAGATGATGATGACGTTATTAAAGCATCCAATCATGGTGAACCTATTGCTCTTAATCCTAATTCAAAAGCATCGATCGCCTATCGAAATATTGCACGCCGAATATTAGGTGAATCCATACCACTTCAACAACTTGATGATAGTGATAAAGGTGTATTTACAAAAATTAAAAAGTTTTTTGGTGTTAAGTAAAACCGAGATTTTTCTCGGTTTTTTTATTTGGTTTCCTTGTCCTAGTAAGAATTGTATTGTCATAGGTTTGTCCTTTCGCACATAAACTTGTACAAAACGTAAAAGGAATGGTGGGGAAACCATGAGGTCAAGACCGGATGATATTCGTAAACGTATTGCAAAGCGAAAGAGGGAAAGGGACAGGCTTACACAAACCGTTGCTCATTCAAGGTTGTTGCTGCCAGAAACGGAAGAAACGCACGGGTATGATCGGATTCCCACATATGAAAGTGGGAAAGAAGAAGAGCTTCATCCTCTTTTTCGAAAGGAAGTATTTATTTTCAAAATTCTAGCCTCTACTATTTTGGTGTTCTTAGTAGCGATTATCTTTAGAAATAATGACGCTAGATTTGAGAGTGTTAGAGAGTTTGTGTCAATAAATATGGAAAAGGACTTTCAATTTACGACAGTAGCAAACTGGTATGAAGAACAGTTTGGGAAGCCTCTTGCACTATTGCCGTTTACAAATAATGAATCAGAAGAATTGAATGAGGAGTCTCAGCCATATGCTTTACCAGCTTCAGGAAAGATTCTTGAGGAATTTGGTGAAGATGGTCAAAAGGTAACAATTGAAACACCTAAAGGTGCGGCCGTTACCGCGTTGAGTGGTGGTATGGTTGAATTTGCTGGTGTGAAAGAGGGATTTGGTAAGACGGTAATTGTACAGCACAGTGATAAGAGTGAGACTTGGTATGGAAATCTTGATGATATTTCAGTTAATCTTTATGAATATATCGAAAAAGGAAAAGAAATTGGAATAGCAATGGATAGTGACGATGGGGAAAAAGGTTCCTTTTACTTTGCCTTAAAAGAAGGAAATGAATTTATAGATCCTTTCCAGGTGATTCAGGTTGAATAAAATGATTGAGCTTTTTTCAAAAATTCATATTCATCCACTATTGTGGGTAGTTGTGGCTATGTCTGTAGTGACTGGTCACTTTTATGAACTCCTTCTCCTCTTAATCATTATCTTTATACATGAGCTAGGTCATGGGATAGCTGCTTCCTATTTTTCTTGGAGAATTAAAAAAATCACTTTGTTACCTTTCGGTGGAGTCGCAGAGATGGATGAACACGGAAACAGGCCGCTTAGAGAAGAAGCGATCGTCGTATTGTCTGGACCTGTACAACATATATGGCTTGTCGCTACTGCCTATCTGCTTCATTCGGTTGGACTTTTGAATGACCATTTGTTTTCCATTTTTCTACAGTATAATGTGATGATATTTTTATTTAATTTGCTTCCTATTTGGCCATTAGACGGTGGGAAGTTCATTTTTTTATGGCTTTCTATCAATAAGCCATTTCCAAAAGCATTCAAACAAACACTTCTCCTCTCTTTCTATGTTTTATTATTATTTAGTACGGTTATTATGGTGACAGAACCTTTAAATCTTAATGTTTGGATCATCATCTCGTTTCTATTGTTTTCTTTGTATTATGAATGGAAGCAAAGAAGATATGTGTTTGTTCGATTTTTACTTGAACGCTATTACGGGAAAAAGGATACATTTGGAACACTTATTCCTTTAAAGGTGGAAGAGGATGAGTTAATTATTCATGTACTTGAAAAATTTCAAAGGGGCAGTAAGCATCCTATAATCATTGAGAATGATGGACAAGAGAAAAGAGTCCTTGATGAAAACGAATTGTTACATGCTTACTTTGCAGATAAACTTTTGATGGCAAGAATGAAGGATTTGCTTTATCAATATTGAACTATGATAATAAAGGTGACGTAATGATAAAGTGAGGAATAGATGTTGGATAAGATCATTGTGAATTATATAGGTAGAGAAAAACGCTATGCGATACTCAAGGATCAAAAAGTTGAGAAGCTGTATATTGAACAACCAAAGCAGCAGTCGCTCGTTGGTAATATATACTTAGGTACAGTAACGAAAGTCATGCCCGGGTTACATGCTGCTTTTGTTGATATTGGAGAAGAAAAACAAGGATTCTTACATAGAGATAAGCTCGTTTCATTTTTATCATCAGAGGATGAAAAAAATGTAAAAGATGCCAAAGGAATTGGATCATTTGTCCATCAAGGGGAGAGGCTTCTTGTTCAGGTGGAAAAAGACCCAAGCGGTGATAAAGGACCACGTTTAACTGGAATTGTTGAGATTAACGGAAAGAACATGGTGTATTTGCCAAATGGATATTATGTGGCTGTCTCAAGAAAAATAGAAGATTCACAGCAAAGAGAAAGCTGGCGTCAAATTGGGCATGAACTGAAAGAAGAGCATGAAGGGCTCATTTTTCGTACATCATGTATGGATGCAAAAAGAGAGGAAATTGAAACAGAGCTTCACCATTTACGATGTCAGTATCATGAACTCACAAAATCTTTGAAAAAGGTAAAGAAACCGACGATTGTTCATGAAAGTGAGCACTTTATAAAGGAACTTAGAGAAGAATGTAAAAAAATGAATTCTGCCACCATCGTGATTGATGACATTAGCCTAAGGGATAAACTATTAGCAGGTGGATACGATGATCTAGAATGTGAAATTATTTATTATCATGAGAAACAAAATATATTTTCCTCATACGGGGTTGAAGACTCGGTTGAAAAAGCATTAAGACGTATCGTCTGGCTATCAAACGGTGCGTATATAGTCATTGATGAAACGGAAGCTCTTACCATAATTGATGTGAACACAGGAAAGTATTCAGGAAAAAATCGTCTTCAAGATACGGTTGTAAAAACAAATGAGCTTGCGGCAGAAGAGATTGCACGTCAATTAAGAATAAGAGATATTGGTGGAATTATTCTTATTGATTTTATTGATATGAAGGATAGTGGTGACCAAGAAACGGTTCAAAGGAAACTGGAAAGAGCTCTACAAAAGGATCATAAACGAACGAATATTGTTGGATTTACTCAGCTAGGTATCATGCAGCTTACTCGAAAAAAAACAAAAGTAGCACTTTCTGAAGGTTTAACTGAAAAATGTAAAGTTTGCGATGGAACAGGAAGTGTGTTAAGTGCAGAAACGGTTGCCTTCAAGCTGGAACGAGAGCTTTGGGAGTTAAGAGGGACCGATTACGAATCAGTTACCATTGAAACGACGGAAGAAGTAAAAGAGGTGTTTTCAGGTTTGGAAGGAAAACATCTGAAGAGAATGGAAGAATTAATCCATGTAACCCTTCGTTTTGTTGTCATATCGAACAATAAACCTTTCTATAAAATTACGAAGCTCATCTAACAGTGAGCTTTTTTGTATTGACAATAGGGGAAAAAATATGATAATATCGTTTATGTTATGTTTGTAGCACCCGTGCTACAACCGCGCAGATCAGGTTATAAGTCTTTCGTTAGAAAAGCGCCTGTGATGGCGAGTCTTAGTTTATAAGGAGGTGCAGTTCATGTACGCAATTATTGAAACAGGCGGAAAGCAAGTAAAGGTAGAAGAAGGACAAACTATCTACATTGAAAAGCTAAACGCTGAAGCAGGCGAAACTGTTACATTTGACAAGGTTTTATTCGTTGGTGGAGAAAGCGTAAAGGTAGGAAGCCCAGTTGTTGATGGTGCTACTGTTACAGCTAAAGTTGAAAAGCAAGGTCGCGCTAAGAAGATCATTGTTTTCAAGTACAAGGCGAAGAAAAACCAACGCAAAAAGCAAGGTCATCGTCAACCATACACAAAAGTTGTCATTGAAAAAATCAACGCGTAAGGCGGTCTAAGATGATTCAAACGACGATTTATCGTACTGAATCTGGACACATAAAGTCGTTTACATTGAGCGGTCATGCTCTCTTTGCTAACCGAGGGGACGATATCGTCTGTGCCGGTGTCTCTGCCGTTTCATTCGGTGCTATTAACTCAGTTATTGCGTTAACAGGTGTTGAACCCGAAATTGAGCAAGGAGATGGTGGCTTTCTCCGCTGTGTGATTCCGACCAATCTCTCTTTGGACATACAGGAGAAGGTACAGCTATTGCTTGAAGGCATGGTCGTGTCACTACAAACGATTGAGAGAGATTACGGGAAATATGTGAAAATTACCTTCAAAAAGTAGGAGGTGGAACAATAATGTTAAGATTAGATCTTCAGTTTTTTGCTTCTAAAAAGGGAGTAGGTTCTACAAAGAACGGTCGTGATTCACATGCTAAGCGCCTTGGTGCTAAGCGTGCAGATGGTCAATTCGTATCTGGTGGTTCAATCCTTTACCGTCAACGTGGCACAAAGATTTATCCAGGTGTGAACGTTGGTAAGGGTGGAGATGACACTCTATTCGCGAAAGTGGACGGAGTAGTTAAATTCGAACGCCTAGGACGTGACCGTAAGCAAGTGAGCGTATACCCTGTAGCTCAAGAAGCTTAATTCTTTTAGAAAAAACTCTAACCTTTTGGTTAGAGTTTTTTTAATCATAAAGCTATTACCAAGGTTTTCTTTTTTGCTATACTAAAAACAAGCAGTTTTCTGACTGATAACGAATTGGTACAGGAGTGCATGAGATGAATAAGGATTGGACGACGGTTGAGTTGCTAAGCCACTCACGTCACGACTGGTTAAATAAAGTACAGCTCATAAAAGGTAACTTATCTTTACATAAATACGACAGGGTAAACGAAATCATTCAGGAAATTGTTATTGAGGCACAAAATGAGGCTCGTCTCTCTCAATTACATACACCACAGCTTGCTGCCCTCCTTCTTACCTGCAACTGGAACCACTTCTCTTTTCAGGTAGATTATGAAGTGCTCGAGGCATCTACCGACAACCAAAACATAATTAATGACAGTATTGCTTTGGACTGGACAAACTCATTTTTTGAGTGTTTACAGCAAACGGTTCAGGAGTTTGCTGAGAATCATTTATCAATTACGATTGATAGACAACAAAAGGCAGCCTGTTTCTTTTTTGATTTTAGAGGAATAATAAAAAATAGGACAGGTCTTGTAGAATTTTTCGAAAGAAAAGAAACATTAATAGAAGTAATCGTTCATGAATGTTCGGAACAGGAATTTTCGTTACAGGTATTCTTACCATATGAGGAATAATTGGATCATTCGATTCTCGTCATGTGATGACAACTTCTATCAGGCTCATTACTAGAGCAACAACATAGGACAGACGGGAGGATTTACGATGTTTGTAGATCAGGTAAAGATTTACGTAAAAGGTGGAGACGGTGGAAACGGGATGGTGGCATTCCGCCGTGAAAAATATGTACCGAAGGGTGGACCTGCTGGAGGTGACGGCGGGAAAGGTGCAGATGTGGTTTTTGAGGTAGAAGAAGGATTGCGAACGCTAATGGATTTTAGATACCAAAGACATTTTAAAGCTCCCCGAGGTGAGCATGGGATGTCTAAAAATCAGCATGGTAAAAATTCGAAAGATATGATTGTTAAAGTTCCACCAGGGACTGTCGTAACAGACGCTGAAACAAATGAAATTATTGCCGATTTAGTTGAACATGGACAACGTGCAATTATTGCTAGAGGTGGTCGAGGTGGTCGAGGGAATTCTCGATTCGCTACACCAGCTAATCCAGCACCTGAATTATCTGAGCATGGTGAGCCAGGACAGGAAAAGGACGTAATTCTTGAGCTTAAGCTTCTTGCTGATGTGGGATTGGTGGGCTTTCCTAGCGTTGGAAAGTCAACATTACTGTCTGTCGTCTCTTCTGCAAAACCGAAAATTGCTGAGTATCATTTTACAACGATTGTTCCGAACCTTGGGATGGTCGAGACAGATGATGGAAGAAGCTTTGTAATGGCAGATCTGCCTGGACTAATTGAAGGCGCTCATTCCGGTGTGGGACTTGGTCATCAGTTTTTGCGACATATTGAAAGAACAAGGGTCATCGTTCATGTAATTGATATGGCTGCAACAGAAGGAAGAGATCCATATGAGGATTACGTAACGATCAATAAAGAGTTGCAGGAATATAATTTACGTTTAACTGAAAGACCACAAATCATCGTAGCTAATAAGATGGATATGCCAGAAGCTGAAGAAAATTTGAAATCCTTTAAAGAAAAATTAACAGATGAATATCCGGTCTTCCCTATATCAGCGATTACGCGCCAGGGACTTAGAGATTTACTTTTTGCGGTTGCTGATAAGATTGAACAAACTCCAGAATTTCCACTTCATGAGGAAGAGCTTGAGAGTACTGGGATACATCGCGTACTTTACAAACATGAAACGGAGCAGACAGAGTTCGTTATCACTAGAGATCCGGATGGAAGCTTTGTTGTTTCAGGACATGCAGTGGAAAGATTGTTTAAAATGACTGATTTCTCTAGAGACGAGTCGATCAAACGATTTGCCCGCCAGCTTCGCGGGATGGGAGTCGATGAAGCGTTAAGAGAAAGAGGAGCAAAAAATGGTGATACAGTAAGACTTATGGATTATGAATTTGAGTTTTTAGATTAGTATTTCGTAGTGCTTTACCTGGGGGTGGGGAAATGAAAGAAGAAGATATATTAGACAAGAAGTTTTACTTAGTTCGTGAAGATGTGCTACCTGAAGCGATGAAAAAAACTCTCGATGCAAAGGAAATGCTAGAACGTGGGAAAGTTGAGTCTGTGTGGGATGCGGTTCAAAAGGTCGACTTAAGCCGCAGTGCCTTTTACAAATATAGAGACACAGTCTTTCCTTTCCACACGATTGTTAAAGAACGGCTAATTACCTTGTTTTTTCATCTCGAAGATCGTTCAGGTACGCTTTCACAGCTGCTTGGTGTGGTAGCTTCATCTGGTTGTAACGTATTGACTATTCATCAGACAATCCCACTTCAAGGTAGAGCCAACGTAACGCTATCTTTAAATACGACGGATATGGCTATTGAGATTGAGGAACTGCTTGCACGATTACGCAGGATGGAATTTGTAGAGAAGGTTGAAGTATTAGGGTCAGGGGCATAATTGCTTCCGCCCTGTTTTTCATTTGTATACATATTTTGTTTAAAGTGATAAAGTGATAAAAAGAGAGAAATGGATTGTGGTAACAAAGGAGAGAGAATATTGAAAGTAGCATTTTTAGGACCAAGAGCCACGTTTACTGATTTAGTGACAAGAGAAATGTTTCCTCATGAGGAGCGAATTCCTTATGCCACAATTCCGGATTGCTTAGATGCAGTAATGGAAGAAGAGGTAGACGTTACGGTTGTTCCGCTTGAAAATACGTTAGAAGGATCGGTAAATATTACACTGGATTATTTAATTCATGAAATTAACTTACCGATTATTGCTGAGGTTACAACACCTGTAAAACAGCATTTACTTGTACATCCATCTGTGAAAGAGAGATGGCAGGAGGTAACAAAAGTATTAAGCCATCCGCATGCCATTGCACAATGTCATAAGTTCCTTCACGGATCATTAAAAGGCATACCTTGCGAGAATGCAACGAGCACAGCGGCTGCAGCGAAGTATATTATCGAACATCCGGATGAAAACGTAGCCGCCATTGCGAATCAATTAGCTGCTAAAGAATATGGACTAGCTGTTGCAAAAGATAATATTCATGACTACGACTTTAACCATACAAGATTTATTGTGCTATCAAAGAAAAACATCCCACTCCAACCAAAAACCATTGATATCAAAGGTTATAAAACAACCGTAATGGTCACATTGCCTACGGATAAATCAGGTGCTTTACATCAAGTGCTATCTGCTTTTGCATGGAGGAAATTAAATTTATCAAAAATTGAGTCGCGTCCAATGAAGACCGGCCTTGGGAATTACTTTTTTATCATTGATATAGAGGAAAAGATGGACGAGGTTCTAATACCAGGAGCCATTGCCGAACTAGAAGCGCTCGGTTGTAGTGTATCAGTGCTTGGCAGTTACCCTTATTATCATGAAATAGGGTAAAGAGAAAAGCGGAAGCGAAAAAACCTAGTTGCTTTAAACAGGCAACTAGGTTTTTTTATTTTCGGTCAATGAGAAATCCGGCTTTGTCCAGTGCTTCTTCGACTTGATCAAGAATTTGTTCAGATGGTGCGGAGATGGTGTGAATATGAATACCACCTGTTAACTCTGAGAGGTAGGAAGATTTGGTGGATTGCATCTTTTCTAAAAATTGCTTTACCTCTCGACGATTTGACACCATGATTGATGCTGTCAAATCACCGTATATTGGATGTTCAATTCTTACATCTTTGACAGTAACTCCATGATCAACAAGCAAGTTTAATTCTTCTTCTGTCTGTTCAGGCGGATGTGAACAGGCAATGGTTCGGTAAATAGGAGCATCGTTTGCTTGGTTCGAAAGATATAAATAGCCCTGGCTCGTTGCCATAATTGGCTCACCCTTTGCTTTTAAAAGCGTAATGTCCCCGACAATTACTTGTCTGCTAACATTCGTTCTGGTTGAAAGTTCTCCTCCAGTAATCGGTGTACCACTTGATTTTAGCCATTCAAGAATGAGCTCACGACGGTTTTCTCCTAATATCTTTTTCTCATTCATTTTAAAACGTCTCCCTTTTGATCAACACTATAATTATTTTACCATACTTGTTATTTGATTATCACGCTGTGGTGCTTCTTGGATGATAGCAATAATGGTTTGAGCCAATCCTTTCACATCCGCTTCAGTTGTATGAACCCCGAATGATATACGAATAAACTCTTTTGCTGACTTACCATCTATTCCTAGTGCGAGCATCGTTTTTGAAGGAGTAGTCTGTCCCACTTGGCAGGCACTTCCAGTAGAGATTGCGTAACCTTTACGGTTAGCCTCTAGCATTACCCATTGGCCTTCAAGTCCTTTTATTCGGAGACCTAGAATGGATGGTAGCTGTTCATCTTTATTTCCATGAATAATGACTTCATTTCTTACGTCCATAAGATGAGAGAGAAACTGTTCTCGTAAAGATTTCATATGTTCATAATTATGGGTCAAGTTTTTTACTTGTTTGCTTGCAGCTGTAACCATGCTAACAATGGCAGGCGTATTTACTGTTCCAGGTCTCATTCCACGCTCATGTGACGTGTTTGGATAATACGAATGAAATGGAATGGAAGGTGATACATATAGCGCACCAATTCCTTTAGGTCCATAAATCTTATGACCTGAGATCGCAAGACTATGGACAAATGGAGTAATCATTTTTATATCGAGCTTTCCAAAGGATTGTACACAGTCACTGTGTAAGAGAATTCCATTTTCCTTACAAAGTATACCAATTTCATTTAGTGGCTGTATTGTCCCAATCTCAGAATTCACATGTTGTATACAAGCGAGTACAGTATCACCACGAATAGCGGATTGAAACTGTTGTACATTAATCATTCCATTCTCCATTAAGGGCAATTCAGTTATCTCATAGCCTTTTAACATTTTTAAGGCCGAATGGATAGAGGAATGTTCAGCAATATTCGTGATAATATGCTTTCCTTTTTTGGAAGATTGAGATAAAAGAGATTGAATCGCAAGAAAATTCCCTTCAGACCCTCCGCTGGTAAAATAAACTCCTTCCCTTTTTACACCTAGTAATCTTGCAATTTCGTCCCTGCACCCTTCAAGCAAGGTGGATGCACGACTCCCTATATCATGTAGACTTTGTGAATTTCCATAATACTCAGTTGATGCCTTAACAAACGCTGAGGCAGCTTCATGGTCCAGTGGACAAGTAGCAGCATAATCAAAATATTTCATTGTCGGCCTCCAAATATTCGATTTCCTTCATAAAACACTTGTCATAATTGTAATTGTATGTAAATATAAGTGTCAAGACACCTGTAAAATACGGATGGTGATAAAATGATACACTCCGATGTGTTAATTATTGGAAGTGGAGTGGCTGCTTTGCAATTAGCAAAGAAGCTTAGTTGTGATATGAATGTGATTGTTCTCACAAAGTCACGAGCTACAGATGGAAATTCTAATCTTGCTCAGGGTGGCATAGCGGCCGCAATAGCTATGGAAGACCATCCAGACCAACATTATCTTGATACGTTGGAGGCAGGAAGGTACACGAATGATCGTGAGTTAGTAAAAGAAATGACAGCAATGGCTCCAGCCCTAATTAAAAAAATGGAATGTGAAGGATGTACGTTTGACCGAGCGATAGATGGCGGCTTACTGCTTGGATTGGAAGGAGCGCATAGTCATCATCGAATCGTTCATAGCGGCGGGGATGCAACTGGAAAAAATGTGATGAATTTCTTATTACAGAAAACCATGCACGTACAAATAATCGAAGAAATGGTTGTTTACGAGTTGTTGGTTATAGATGGAAAGTGTACTGGGGTAAAAGCTAAAAATAAATATGGAGAGAGTAAAGTTTTCCTGGGAAACCACGTTGTTCTAGCTACAGGAGGTCTTGGTCAAATTTATAGTCTTACTTCTAATGCAGAAACAGTTGTCGGAGATGGAATTGCACTTGCGTACCGTGCAGGTGCGGAAGTCGCAGATTTAGAATTTATTCAATTCCACCCAACTCTTTTGTTTGTTGAAGGGAAGTGTCAAGGACTGGTTTCAGAAGCAGTTCGCGGTGAAGGAGCATTTCTAACTTTACAGGATGGAACAAGAATAATGAAAAATGTACATCCATTGGAAGACCTAGCTCCAAGACATATTGTGTCACAAACAATATTTAATTATTTGCAAGCAGGTGAGCAAGTATTTTTAGATATTCGGAATATAAATGAGTTTACTAAAAAATTTCCGACCATCACCAAAATGTGTGAGGAGAATCAAGTGAATCTTTCAAAAGGTCTTATTCCTGTTGTGCCGGGTTGCCATTTTTTAATGGGCGGCGTGAAAACCGATCATTATGGACGTACAAATGTCCAGAACCTATATGCTATCGGCGAGGTAGCTCATACGGGAATACACGGTGCCAACCGATTAGCTAGTAACTCCTTATTAGAAGGTCTTTTTTTCGGGAAGAGGCTAGCTGGATTAATCAACCAAACAGTCAATCAGGATTCAAGTTTATCTTCCTTTATCGAAAGAATTCCAAGGAAGACTGTATCTGTGTCTCTCCCGGATAAGACAGTTTTACAGGCAAATATGATGAAACATGCTGGAATAGTGAGAAACAAGAAAGAGTTACAAGAGCATTTAGCGTGGCTAGAGAGCTTCCAAATACAGGAGCTGATTAGTTATTCAATCGATGAAAAACCAAAGGAAGATATCCAAGTAATTTTTATGTTAATTACCGCTTGGTTAGTTACGAAATCAGCACTTCTTCGAGAAGAGAGCCGTGGTGGGCATTTCCGAGAGGACTTTCCATTCGAGGATAGCGGCTGGTTAGAGAAAAAAATCATTTTAAAACATGGACAGGAGCAGGGAGATTCCTATGAACAAATTAAAGCTGCGTTTGCAACTTGAGCAATTTTTCCTAGAGGATATTGGGGAGAGAGATACAACAAGTGAATTGATTTTTGGCGATGAGGAGCAAGGAGAACTTGTATTTATTGCAAAAGAGAATGGCATTTTCTGTGGGGAAGAGATCATCAGAACAGGATTCAGCCTTCTAGATAATAATGTGGTTATTGATTTGGAAGTAAGGGATGGAGAGCGGTTTAAAAAAGGGCAGAAGTTAGTTACCATTACTGGTCAAGTAACTACGTTGTTAAAAGGGGAAAGAGTGGTCCTTAACCTTGTTCAGCGAATGAGTGGTATATCTACCCGAACAAAAGAAGCTGTAAATATACTGGATTCTACTTTTACTAGAATTGTAGATACTCGAAAAACGACCCCAGGCCTTCGAATGCTTGAAAAATATGCGGTTCGATGTGGCGGAGGTTTTAACCACCGCTTTGGTTTATACGATGGAGTAATGATTAAAGACAATCATATTGCTTTTGCAGGCTCTATTTCAAAAGCGGTGGAAAAGGTAAAATCCAATTTAGGACATATGGTTAAAATCGAAGTGGAAATTGAATCAAGGGAGCAGCTCTTAGAGGCGATTGAAGCTGGTGCAGATGTAATTATGTTTGATAATCGTACACCCGATGAAATTAAAGAGTGGATCACTTTAGTTCCAAACGGAATCGTAACGGAAGCGTCTGGTGGTATTACGTTAGAAAACCTGGATAAGTACAAGCATACTGGAGTCGATGTGATTTCATTAGGATTTTTAACACATACGATTCAGTCAATAGATATTAGTGCGAAAGTTCATGTGAAGTAAGAGAGGATGAATGAAATGAATTTATTTGAAGTGGTTGAAAAAAATAAGCTTCTGCCTGATCAATATAAAGAACTAACGAAGGATGAAATGGAAAGCAGAGTACAAGCCATTAAAGAAAGATTAGGAAACAAACTATATATCCCTGGGCATCATTATCAAAAAGATGAAGTAATCCAATTTGCAGATGATACGGGAGATTCATTAAAGCTTGCCCAGCTTTCTGCAGAGAATCAGGAAGCGGAATATATTGTATTTTGTGGCGTTCACTTTATGGCTGAAACGGCGGATATTTTAACCAATGATTCACAAAAAGTGATACTGCCTGATATGCGAGCAGGGTGCTCAATGGCTGATATGGCCGACATTTACCAAACGGAGAGAGCATGGGTAGAGCTACAGGATGTATTTGGTGATAGCATTCTTCCCTTAACCTATGTGAATTCAACTGCAGCCATTAAGTCTTTTGTTGGGAAACATGGTGGCGCAACAGTTACATCGTCCAATGCTGAACATATGGTCAAATGGGCGTTTACTCAAAAGGAACGAATATTATTTCTTCCTGACCAGCATTTAGGGAGAAATACCGCTTTCAATCTAGGGGTGCCGTTAGACAAAATGGCGGTTTGGGATCCGATCTCTAATATTTTACAATATGAGGGGAAATTAGAAGACGTAAAGGTGATTTTATGGAAGGGACATTGCTCTGTTCATGAGAACTTTACCGTTCAAAACATAGCGGATATACGTGCCAATAACCCTGATATGAAAATTATTGTTCACCCGGAGTGCAAGCGTGAGGTAGTGGCGCTATCTGATTTAGCTGGTTCAACAAATTATATTATTCAGCAAATTGAGGCATCGCCTTCTGGTTCTAGTTGGGCCATAGGAACGGAAATGAATTTGGTCAATCGTATTATTCAGGAACATCCTGATAAACATATTGTTTCTTTAAATCCACATATGTGCCCATGTCTCACAATGAATCGTATTGATTTACCCCATTTATTATGGGCGTTGGAAAGTATAGAACATGGCGAACTTCATAATGTCATTAAGGTTGAGGCTGAAATTGCTGAGTATGCAAAGCTTGCACTTACAAGAATGCTTGACCAATCCTAAAAATGCTACAAACCTCCAATCATTTGGAGGTTTTTTTTGTGAGAAAAATGGGGACAATTCATAATCTTTTTGAAAAATTCATAAGTTTTTATGTAGATTGTTAGCAATTTGCCCACTCCGACATACAATATATGGACTTACGCATAGGAGGGAAATCAGAGTGAAAATCCATATCGTACAGAAAGGGGATACTCTTTGGAAAATCGCCAAGAAGTACGGCGTGAATTTTGAAGAGCTGAAAAAAATGAATACGCAGCTCAGTAACCCTGATATGATCATGCCCGGTATGAAAATCAAAGTACCAACCGGTGGTGGAATGATAAAGAAAGAAGCACCTATCACTGGAAAGCCGGAAGCGAAAATAAATATGGGTACAAAAAAAGAGATGCCTAAAGAACAGCCAATTGCTCTTGCACCAAAAGAAGCGCCTAAAAAAGAAATGCCGATTGAACAACCGCCAAAAATGGAGGAGCAAATCGAACCAATTGCCGAGGCACCAAAGAAGCAGTTTAAGCCTAAGATGCCACAACCAATGATTCCTGAAATTGATATTAACAACTATTATATGATGAATATGGCGAATTTATCTGTTCAACCGCAACAACCTGCAAAGCCAGTACCAAAGCCACCGAAACCAGTTAAAGAAGAGGTAAAGCCAAAACAATTGGCACCTACCGAATTACAATCTAAACCAGCACCACAATTTCCAATGCAACCGAAACAGCTTCCTGCGGAAATGAAGCCTTTACCAGAGGTAAAACCATTGCCGGAAGTAAAGCCAATAAAAGGTGTGAAACCACTGCCAGAGGCCAATACTGACGTTCCAAACTATACTCAAGGAGGGGGTTACGAACCCATGAATCCAATGTACCCACAGAATTTCTATCCGTATCCACAATCTAATCCAGGATTTGGTCAGCCAACAGGTTTTGCTCCTCAAGCACCATATCCTCAGGTTCAAGGTGCCATGACCGGTGCGCCTGCAATGCCTACGATGCCGTATGGAATGATGCCTGGAGTTCCAGGAATGGGCATGCAACCGTTCGATGATGAATCATCATCGTTTATGCCGCAAATGCCAATGATGCCAGGTCAAGTGATGGGCGTTCAAGATGCGCAAATGCCGATGATGCCAGGTCAAGTGATGGGTGCGCAAGATGCACAGATGCCGATGATGCCAGGTCAAGTGATGGGTGCACAGGATGCACAGATGCCAATGATGCCAAGTCAGGTAATGGGTGCACAGGATGCACAAATGCCATTAATGCCAACAGAAGTAGCTGGAGTTCAAGATACTCCAATGTATCAAGCTCCAATGTATCCTTATCCACCATATCCTGCACCATTATTTCCTTGCGGACCAGTAATGCCAGGGCCAGGATACTACCCACCAGGTTATCCATCTATGGCCATGCCACAACAAATGCCATATAGCCCAATGCCACAGGTGCAAGGGGTAATGGATCAAATGGAATCACCGAGTATGGGCAATCACCAAATGCCTTTAACACCAAACTATCAAGCTCCAGCCGTTCAAGGCGTACAGGATGATTGTGGATGTGGAGGTCCTGCGATGACTCCATACGGAATGGGAGCAGGCTTTGCACCAGGAATGCCACCAGTATATGCTCCTTCCTACGGTCAACCAATGGCACAGCCGCCTTATATGAATCCTTATGGGTACGGACCATCAGGATATGGAATGCCACGAGGTCAAAATACGAACGATGGAAATGAAGAATAATATTAGTGGAGACGATTTAGATCTAAATCGTCTCTTCTCCTATTTACAGGAAGAGCTTGTCACTCCAATTGAATCCATACAACCAATTAGGAAGAACGTATTTCTGCTACAAACGAATCATCAACTTGTTGTATTAAAGGGGTATAGTCATTTAAGAAAATTACAAATCCAAAAGGCTTTTGCTTCCTCTTTAAGACAAGAAGGGTTTCAGTACTCATACATTTTTCAAAACCTCGAAAAGGAATCACCACTTTACTTAGACGGTACGTATTACGGATGTCTTGAGCATATACCACAATCCTCCAGCAATCCTTTTTCTTATGAGTCGGAAAAAGAAAGAAAAGATGGGCTTCGTCTCCTTGAAGAATTTCACCGGACTACAGGTAAGCTTTCAAGAAGGTATCAAACGGTACTAAAAGAATATAATCTTATGTTGAAATGGAGAGAACGTGCAGCTCGTTTTATTAATAATCTATCCATTATTAAATTTTTTGTGCAACAAGAAATACTAAATGAAGTGATGGAATGGGCCGATTTTTCCTTAAAAGGGCTTGAGTTAGAAAATTCATTTTTGAACAATCATGACCCAGTGATACTTCATGGCGATTTAGCACATCATAATTTTATTCGTGGTATAGACACAGAACTATATATGATTGATTTCGACTTAGTTTCAATCGGTAGCCCAGCCTGTGATTACTTACAATATTGCAATCGCATTCTGCCGAGTCTTGAATGGTCTTTACAGGATCTTACTAAATATGAACAGATGGAACCCTTTTTAAATAATCGTGGATTTTTGTACGCTTTAATATTTCCAACAGATATCTTTAGGGAATGGAATCGACTCATTAAAGCTCGACAATATTCAAGCACATTTCAAGTAAGACAGGTACTTGATTTAACTGTACGGCAATTTTTTAATCGGCAAAGCTTTGTAGATCAGGTAAAACATTTACTTGAAGATTAATTGGTCTTAACTGTCAGGATTAAAAAGCGAGAACTCTCACACCCTATAAATGAGCATAATTATGCTCTCAAATAAGCGGAGGGGGTTATTCGCTTGAGTAAAAAATTTGTGTTACTTCCAATCACTGCTGCCTTAACCTTTAGTTTAGCTGGTTGTAGCCAAGATGAAGCAACCAATGGTAATCAACAAATAAGTCAACCATTTGGATACTACTCGAATGAAAATCATAACGGTGGTGGAAATGCAAGAATTTACAACGAAAATGATGGTCCATTGGTAGAAATAATGGATCACTCTCTTGGTGAGGAAGGACAAAGAAGCAGAGAAAATCGAAGACAGCAATTAATGCAAAAAGATGAAGCAGGTAATCCTGCTAATCCTACAGTCCCTCGAGCTAAACAGGATAAGAACTTTTTTGAGAGAGATAACCGTTATAGTCATGCGGATGCCAATTATCATGGGCATTTAGATGACCAAACCCGTAAAGCAAGAAGCTCCTATTACACAGCGTATGAAGGAGATTTGGCCGAAAAAATAGGTGATGTTACGGCGAAGGTTCCTAATGTGGAAGATGTTCGATCCGTAGTATATGGAAGCAATGTATTAATTGCTGTTGATTTAACGAACTACGATCGCGATGTGGAAACAAAGGCAGATATTACAAGAGCAGTTCAACCCTACCTTCGAGGAAGATCGGTCCAGGTAGTGACGGATGAAGGAACATTTAGCAGAATTAGAAATATTGATAATGACTTACGTGATGGTGGTCCACGTGAGACCATTGATGCAGATATAAAAGGAATGTTTCGAACATTAAAGTCCCGTATTCAAGGAAAAGAATAGGATTTGAAAGAGTTGATCGAAATGATCAACTCTTTCGTGCGTGAATGGGCATAAATTTGAAAAAAATGGTCATTATATAAATGAAATCATGAAATTAGCTCTTTATTGTAACTTTCAAACGAGGTGATCATTATGAGAACCAAATGGCTCGGTTGTTTAGGGATATTTCTTCTCGTATTCATTTTTCATACAAACTATGTCCTAGCTGAAGAATCAAAATCCACCCCAAGGTTAGAACCCATTGAAGTCCAGGTGATTCTTGAACGAGTATATCTTGACGGAGAAATTAGTGAGGAGCAAATGGACGAGAAGATATGGTCAATGGAACAGTTCTGGTCAAAATATGATCAATGGCAGGTCGTGGATATGGATGAAAAATCTGTCGTGTTCCGTAAGCGTGTAGATGACATTTCCCCACTGTTAAAAGCGAATGGTTACTTCGGTATTACAGACGATGGTGTGTTAACGATCTATTATGGAAAACCACAAAAATATAATATTATTCAATCCTTCTTTCAATTGGATATGGGAAAATTAGAAAGTACGAGACATGAAGAACTAAAGGAAGGAATACCGATTAGAAATAAAGATCGGTATGTCGAAGTTCTTGAAACGTTTAAAAATTATACCGTTCAGGATAAACAAGCGAACTAAAGGAGCCGGTATCGGTTCCTTTTTGCATTTTCATCCTACATTTAGCGGCATGTACCAACATATTGTGATACAATGAGATACAGCAAATTTAGAGGAGTTTTAGCTACATGTATGATTATATTAAAGGAACGGTCGAATTTATTGGACCCGAATATATTGTTGTAGAGTCAGGAGGCATTGGATACCAAGTATCTACGCCAAACCCTTTTAGTTTTTCAAAGCATATTCACCAAGCGATGCAAATTTTTACTTATCATTATGTAAGAGAAGATGTGATCGCTTTATACGGTTTTTCATCAAGAGAGGAAAAAATACTTTTTACAAAGCTCTTGAATGTATCGGGAATTGGACCAAAAGGAGCGTTAGCAATATTAGCGTCTGGTGTACCAGAACAAGTGGTTCAAGCAATTGAAGAAGAGGATGAAGCTTTCTTAGTGAAATTCCCAGGGGTAGGAAAGAAAACAGCTAGACAAATGATCTTAGACTTGAAGGGGAAACTTCAACAAGCGCTTCCAGATTATTTTCCTAATTTATTCAATGAAGAAGTTCGTGTGGAACAACCGAAAAATTCGAATCTTGCACTAGAAGAAGCGGTGTTAGCATTACTATCGCTTGGTTATTCTGAAAAAGAAATAAAGAAAATTACACCGAAGCTTGAAGTGGAAACACTAGAAACGGAGCAATATATTAAAAAAGCGCTACAGCTTCTTCTTTTAAAATAGAGTGAAAAAAGGGTGAGTGAGTATTGGACGATCGGATTATTTCTGGTGAGGCAGATGTTCAAGATTTATCATTCGAACAAAGCTTACGCCCGTTAACATTAAAACAATATATCGGTCAAACAAAAGTAAAAGAGAACCTAGAAATATTTATTGAGGCTGCTAAAATACGTCAAGAAACGCTTGATCATGTTCTCTTGTATGGCCCCCCAGGATTAGGAAAAACGACATTAGCAACCATTATTGCTAATGAAATGGGGGTTAATATCCGTACAACAGCAGGCCCAGCAATTGAAAGGCCAGGAGATTTAGCGGCCATTTTAACAGTGCTTGAACCTGGTGATATATTATTTATCGATGAGATTCATCGACTTCCAAGAGCTATAGAAGAAGTACTATACCCTGCTATGGAGGATTTTTGCCTTGACATCGTGATTGGAAAAGGGGCAACAGCTAGGTCTGTAAGACTTGATTTGCCACCATTTACACTTGTTGGTGCCACAACTAGAGCGGGTTCTCTTTCAGCTCCACTTCGGGATCGATTTGGAGTTTTAAGCAGATTAGAATATTATAAAGAAGATCAACTGATGGATATCGTATTGCGAACAGCCGAAGTATTTCAGGTAGACATTACAAGAGATGCTGCACTAGAAATTGCCAAGCGTTCTAGAGGGACACCGCGTATTGCGAACCGCTTGTTAAGACGAGTTCGAGATTTTGCTCAAGTAAAAGGCAATGGAATGATTGACCTTTCTTTAGCCGCTTACTCCTTACAACTTCTTCAGGTAGATCCATTAGGTTTGGATCATATTGATCACAAACTATTAAAGGGTATCATTGAGAAGTTTAGAGGAGGACCTGTTGGATTAGATACAATAGCAGCAACGATTGGAGAAGAATCACATACGATTGAGGATGTATATGAACCCTATTTACTACAAATAGGATTCCTACAAAGAACTCCAAGAGGCAGAATTGTTACAAATCTGGTTTATAAGCATTTTCAAATGGAGGTACCAACAGAATGACTGGTGTTCCAAAGATTCTTATGACATTAGGGGCAATCATTTTTGTCGTAGGCTTTCTCATGCAGTTTATACATATCGGTAGGCTTCCAGGAGATATTATTGTGAAAAAGGGAAACACGACTGTGTATTTTCCCATTGTTACCTCTATTCTTGTAAGTATTATTTTATCTGCAATTTTTTACTTTTTAGGGAAATTTCGTTAATATATGTAGTGTTTAAGAAGGGTGAAACAGTATGAAAGTAGACTTATTTGATTTTCATTTACCAGAGGAACTTATTGCGCAAACTCCATTAGAGGAGCGAACAAGCAGTAGACTTATGGTTTTAAACAAGGAAAATGGAAAGTTAGAGCATACTATATTTAAAAATATAGTAGAGTATATTAGGCCAGGAGATTGTTTAGTGTTAAATGACACGAGAGTCTTACCTGCAAGATTATTCGGTGAAAAAAAAGAAACCGGTGCCAAGATTGAGGTGCTACTTCTAAAACAGTTGGATGGAGATCGTTGGGAAACTTTAGTAAAGCCAGCCAAAAGGGTAAAGCAAGGAACTGTCATTTCTTTCGGGGATGGACTATTGACGGCCGTCTGTGTCGGGGAATCCGAGCATGGAGGTAGAACGCTTGAATTTACTTATGAAGGGATTTTTTATGAAGTATTAGAGCAGTTAGGAGATATGCCACTCCCTCCTTACATAAAAGAACAATTAGAGGATCGAGAACGATATCAAACGGTATTTGCTAAAGAACGTGGTTCAGCAGCTGCTCCGACTGCGGGGCTTCATTTCACAGAAGAGCTTTTAGAAGAAATTCGCTCACGTGGGGTTCATATCGCCTTTATTACACTTCATGTTGGTTTAGGGACATTTCGTCCTGTCAGTGTAGACGATATTTTAGAACATGATATGCATGCCGAGTTCTATCAGATGTCAGAAGGAACCGCTCAATTACTAAATACTGTAAAAAAACAAGGTGGACGAATCATTTCAGTTGGAACTACCTCTACAAGAACATTAGAGACGATCGCATCCAAGCATAATGGGGAATTTGTCGCGGAAAATGGATGGACCGATATTTTTATTTTTCCAGGGTATACATTTCAAGGAATTGATGGGATGATAACAAATTTTCATCTTCCGAAATCCACATTAATTATGCTTGTTAGTGCACTTGCAGGAAGAGAAAATGTTATTCACGCATATGAAACAGCAGTAACTGAGAAGTATCGTTTTTTTAGTTTTGGCGATGCGATGCTTATTGTTTAATTACTTACTAGGAGTTGACTATTTTTGACGGCTATTCGTTACGAATTAATAAAGACATGTAAACAGACAGGGGCAAGGCTAGGCAGAGTACATACACCACATGGCTCATTTGACACACCTGTCTTTATGCCGGTAGGAACACTTGCAACGGTAAAAACGATGTCTCCAGAAGAACTTGTTCAGATGGGAGCAGGAATTATTTTAAGTAATACCTATCATCTATGGCTTCGACCTGGACACGAGATTATTAAAGAGGCTGGTGGGCTACACAAGTTTATGAACTGGGATCGGGCCATTTTAACTGACTCTGGTGGATTTCAAGTTTTTTCTCTAAGTAAGTTTCGCCAGATTGAGGAAGAGGGAGTTCATTTCAGAAATCATTTAAACGGGGACAAGCTCTTCTTATCACCTGAAAAAGCAATGGACATTCAAAATGCGTTAGGCTCGGATATTATGATGGCCTTTGATGAATGTCCACCATTCCCAGCTACTTATGAGTATATGCAGAAATCGGTTGAACGTACATCACGTTGGGCAGAAAGATGCTTAAGTGCTCATCAACGACCGGAGGATCAAGGATTATTTGGTATTGTACAAGGTGGGGAATATGAAGAACTTCGGAAACAAAGTGCCCGTGACCTTGTTTCTCTCGATTTCCCAGGATATGCAGTTGGAGGACTATCTGTTGGTGAACCGAAGGATATTATGAATCGAGTTCTAGAGTTCACAACCCCTCTATTACCATCGAATAAACCAAGATACTTAATGGGAGTAGGTTCTCCAGATTCTCTAATTGATGGGGCTATTCGAGGAATTGATATGTTTGATTGTGTCCTACCAACAAGGATAGCTAGAAACGGAACATTGATGACGAGTGAAGGTAGATTGGTTGTGAAGAATGCGAAGTATGCAAGAGATTTTGGACCGCTTGATCCAAATTGTGATTGCTACACTTGCAAAAACTATTCTCGTGCGTATATTCGTCACTTGATTCGTTGTGATGAGACATTCGGAATTAGACTTACAACTTACCATAACTTATATTTTCTGTTAAAATTAATGGAGAATGTCAGACAAGCGATTAGAGAAGATCGCTTAGGGGACTTCAGAGAAGAATTTTTTGAACAATATGGCTTTAATCAGCCTAATGCAAAAAACTTCTAAAAATATAAAGATAATGAAAGGAGGTTAGACAATGGAAGGACTATTAGGTACATTAGGTCCATTAATCCTAATGTTTGCATTATTTTACTTCTTGTTAATTCGTCCACAGCAAAAGCGTCAAAAGGCGGTTTCAAAAATGCAAAGCGATCTCGCAAAAGGGGATAAAATCGTGACGATCGGTGGCTTACATGGCACTGTCGATGCATTAGACGAAGGCAAGGTAGTTATTAAATGTGGTGATGGAAGTCGTCTTACATACGACCGCGCTGCTATCAGAGAAGTACTTGAATCAAGCTCTGTAGCAAATGCATAACACATAAAAAGAGGCAGACCCTAGCGGGTTTGCCTCTTTTATTTCCCATTCTGTTAGGCAGTTCTTTTAGAAGTGGTACTTAGATTTACACCTAAAATTCCACCCATCATGGCAGTTAATATATAGCAAACATGATAAACGATTTCTTCAAACGAAAATAAACTATCCATTCCTAAAAATTGGAATAAAAAAATGATAGTGGTGTAAACAATGCCAGTGAGTCCTCCGACCAACCAGCCTTTTTGTTTTCCTTTTCCTCCTGATACGAAACCACCTAAAAACAAAGTAATAAATGAAACACCAGTTATAACAAATTGTAACGAACCTTCGCTAGTCGGTGTAAATCGGAGAATTAAGGAAAAAATAACCGAACTTACAATTGCAAACAAAAATACAGTAATGACCCCGTATAGTACGGCGTTGCCAAAATTTTTCGATTCTTCGATTGGACCCCTCTCCCTTCTATCTTTTCTCAGTAATTGCTTAGTACAAGCATATTCATGAGCTTTTCTAAATAGAATCACATTTTGTTCATGTTTTCTGCAGATTTGTAAACAATAAAATGAATGAACATAAAGGGAGCGTTTCTTTTGGATCAATATTTTTTAATTGGTATTCGTACGATTATTTTATACGGTGTTATTTCTATTATTTTTCGGCTGATGGGGAAGAGAGAGCTTGGAGAATTAAACGTATTAGATTTGGTTGTGTATATAATGATTGCAGAAATAGCGGTCGTAGGTATCGAAAAGCCAGATGAATCAATAGTGAATAATATTTTACCAATGGCTGTGCTCATGATTATTCAAATCACCTTAGCCTTTTTTTCACTAAAAAGTAAAAAGGTTAGAGATATGTTAGATGGGAAGCCTTCCATCATCATTAACAATGGAAAAATCGATGAGCATGAAATGAGAAAACAACGCTACAATTTCGATGATCTTCTTTTACAGCTAAGAGATAAGGATATTCGGAATATTGCTGATGTAGAATTTGCAATACTTGAAACTTCAGGAAAGCTATCTGTTTTTGAAAAAAGCCAGAATCAAGGGGGAATTACCATCCCGTTAATATTGGATGGGGAGGTTCAAGAAAGTAATCTACTGCGTATAGAGAAAAATAAATTTTGGCTTCTTCAAGAACTAAAGAAACAAGGGTATACTCAAGTAAAAGAAATTTCTTTTTGCAGCTATCAAGATGGGAAGTTTTTTATAGATAAAATAGATTCAAAAAAGAGGTGAGTAGTCGATCACCTCTTTTTTAACGCATAATTAGTTTAGACAATACATTGCCAAAGAAGGGTACTCTGATCATCTCTTCTTTTTTAATTTGTCCAGCGATGATAATAAGAAGTGTATAGCAGATAGTAATGGTCGTACAGCTTACAATCACATTAAGTGATAATGGCAAGTCCCCTTTGAAGTAATTATAGGAGGATAAACCAGCCCATCCGGATACGCCCATACTAGCAAAAGTTAGTAAATAATCCCAAATATAAAAGGTAAATGAAATCTTCTTCAGAACCGTTGCAAAATGGAGAAGAGTCACCACTAAAAAGCCGAAGACGATCCCTAACGCTGCCCCTTTAATACCAAAGCTTGGCTGACTTGCTAATAAAAATATAACAGCTGTTTTTACAACGGAACCAAAGAGCGAGTTAATCATAGCGGCCCTTGCTAGATCAAGTGCTTGTAGAGTAGCTTGTAAAGGACCTTGATAGTAATAGAAAAGGAAGAATGGTGCCATGATTTGAATAAAGTATGCTCCGCTTGAAGATCCATACATAACCTCCATAAGGGGTTCAGCTAAAACGTAGAGGACCACGACCGATAATCCACCTGTCAAAAAAGCAAAGCGTAGAGCTTGTTGTAACCGATATTCAATTAGTTTTTTATTGTTCTGCGAATTGGCCTCACTAATTGCTGGAACAAGCGACGTGGACAGCGATAAAGTAATAAACGATGGCAATAGTAAAAGCGGCATGGCAAAGCCAGTTAATGCTCCATATTGCTTTGTTGCAGTGATGGCTGCAACACCAGCTATTGCTAAGCTATGTGAGACGACAATCGGTTCAAAGAACCACGCGATGGAACCAATCATCCGGCTTCCTAACGTTGGTAAAGCAACTCCCATTAATTCTTGAAACGTTGATTTTCCTTCTTGTACATTCTTGAAAAATTTCTTTCTAATCCGAAATTGTTTCTTGAGCTTAAATGAAGTAACTAAATAAATCAATGAGATGAGCTCCCCAATTACAGATGCAACCATTGCTCCTGCTGCCGCGTACTCTACCCCATATGGCATAAACATACTTGTTAATACTGCTATCAATGTAATTCTTGCTGCTTGTTCAATCACTTGTGAAATCGCAGAAGGTTTCATGTTTTGTCTGCCTTGGAAATATCCTCTTAACACGGAAGAAAGTGCAACGATTGGAATGATTGGAGCAATCGCTAGCAATGGTAAATGTGTACGTGGATCTGTAAAAAGAGTTTCTGATAAGTACGGCGCAAGCATAAATAGAGCAGGAGTAAAGATAAGGGATAAAGTAAAGGTTGTTGCTAAGGAAACAACAAGTATTTGTTTTATTTTTTTTGTATCACCTTTTGCCTCTGCTTCTGCAATATTTTTTGAAATAGCCACCGGTAGGCCTAGTTGTGTGAGTGTGACAACAAGAATTAGGGTCGGAAAGGCCATCATATATAATCCAACGCCTTCTTCTCCTATAAACCTTGCAATCACAATCCTATTAATAAAACCAAGAACTCTTGTCACAAAGCCGGCAACTAACAAAATTAATGTTCCTTTTAAAAACTTCGACATCTCGCTACCTGCCTTCTCAAAATAGGTATAATCATATACAATTAACTATATGCACTCATGTGGACAAAGCATGACAAGGTATTATAAATTTCTCTATATTTTATACTCTAGTATTAGGAGGCGGCTCGATTTGGAAATGGACAAAAATTACGATCGTTTTCGTAAAGAGGTACACCCAGCATTAATTAGTAAGATGGAAGAGTTTTCCCTCCTTGGGTATGGGACGATCAGTCAAGATAGTCTTTGGGAGTTCTTATGTAAGAAGAAGTGGAGAAAGCCGAAGGAGGATGTCAGGATCTTTGAAATAGTTTCAGATATTCTTTCTGTAAATGTAGGAGAGTATATGAATTATGCGACCGTTGAAGCGTTTAAGTCGGATGAATTTTCGCTTGCAAACGATGAAGAGAGAAGGGAATTATTGAAATAAGAGCATACACGTCCATAAATTGACACTATTTCCTAACTGTTTCATAATATTAGTATAGAAAATACAAGCAGGTAGCATCGTGTTAGCTTGCCTGGGTTACATATTAAGGAGGATTTATACATAATGGTCAAACGCAGTAGAATTGTGGCCTTTTTGTTATTGCTGCTTCTTTTTGCAAGTACAATAGGGACAACTACGAATAGTATTTTAAAAAATATAAAACTAGGTTTGGACCTTCAAGGAGGATTTGAAGTTCTCTATGAAGTGGAACCTGCTAAAAAAGGCCAAGAAATTGACCAAGAAGTTTTAAATAGTACGGTAGAGGCGTTAAATAATCGAATTAACGTGCTTGGAGTAAGTGAGCCGGTCATTCAAATTGAAGGTGATAATCGGATTCGTGTTCAGCTTGCCGGTGTATCTGACCAAAATAAAGCACGTGAAATCCTCTCCACAGAAGCGAATTTAACGTTCCGAAATGCTAATGATGAAATCATGATGGATGGTACAGATTTAGTTGAGGGTGGTGCGAAGCAAACCTTTGATGAAAACAACCAACCTAGTATCTCTCTGCAATTAAAAAGTGCGGATAAATTCCGAGAAGTAACACAAGAAATCGTTGGAATGGCTCCTCAAAATCAGTTGATTATCTGGCTCGATTTTGAAGAAGGGAAAGATTCCTACCAAGCTGAGCTTGCCAAGGAAGAACCAAAATTCCTGTCCAATCCAAATGTAAATCAAGTGTTTAATCAAGATACGGTTTCCATTGTAGGGAATTTTGAATTAGAAGAAGCTAAGACTTTAGCTTCCCTGTTAAATGCAGGAGCACTTCCGGTCAAGCTTACTGAAGTGTATTCAACTTCTGTTGGTGCTCAATTCGGGGAAGAAGCATTAAATGAAACAGTGTTTGCTGGTATTGTAGGAATTAGTATCATCTTCTTATTCATGCTTGCATTTTACCGTTTCCCTGGATTTATTGCTGTAATTACACTCTCTCTTTATATTTACCTAATTCTACTGATCTTTGATTGGATGAATGGAGTGTTAACTTTACCAGGTATAGCGGCGCTGATCCTCGGGGTAGGTATGGCTGTAGATGCCAATATCATTACGTATGAGAGAATTAAAGAGGAATTAAAGGTTGGAAGAACGGTAAAATCAGCGTTTGAAGTTGGAAGTAAAGGTGCATTTTGGACTATTTTCGACTCGAATATCACGACGATTATTGCAGCTGGTGTATTATTTTTCTATGGGACAAGCTCGGTAAAAGGGTTTGCGACGATGTTGATTATCTCTATTTTAGGTAGCTTCATTACAGCCGTTTTTGCCTCACGTCTATTACTTGGTCTGTGGGTAAAGAGTGGGTTCTTAGATAAACGTCCTACTTGGCTTGGTGTAAGAAAGAAAGATATGAAGGATATTTCTGAGGGGTATGATGCAATTGACTTACCTACTAGGTTTGATCGATTAGATTTCGTGAAAAATCATAAACTTATTTTCACTATTTCAGGAATATTATTCTCGGTTGGAATTGTCGTTCTTATCATCTTTAAGCTAAACCTTGGAATTGATTTTGCGAGTGGTACGAGGGTAGAAGTTCCGTCCGATAAGCCAATTGAAACAGAGCAATTAAGGGAAGAATTTGCAAAATTTGATCTCGATGCCGAAAATATCGTTATGGCTGGGGATAATAATGATGTTGCTGTTGTACGCTTTCTAGGAGTGCTACCTAAAGAAGAAATTGCTGAGCTTAAAGCACACTTTAAAGATGTTTATGGTTCTGAACCAAATATAAGTACGGTTTCCCCAATGGTAGGAAAAGAGTTAGCTAAAAATGCAATGATTGCCGTAGCCATCGCATCCATTGGAATTATTCTCTATGTAACGATTCGTTTTGAGTGGAGAATGGCTCTTGCTGCGATTGTTGCTCTCTTACATGATGTGTTCTTCATCATTGTTTTGTTTAGTTTTACAAGACTAGAGGTAGATTTGACGTTTATTGCAGCCGTCTTAACGATTGTTGGTTATTCAATCAATGATACCATCGTAACATTTGACCGAATGAGAGAAAACTTGGCAAAGAAAAAGAAAATTAAAGATTATGAAGAACTTGCTGATGTTGTAAATAGTAGCTTACGACAAACATTAGGAAGATCAGTTAATACGGTATTAACTGTTGTAATTGCAGTTGTTGCTTTACTGATATTCGGAAGTCCATCGATTCTTAATTTCTCCTTAGCATTGTTAATTGGATTAGCTGTGGGTGCCTACTCTTCAATTTTTGTAGCTGCACAATTATGGCTTGTATGGAAGGCGAAGGAGCTAAAACAAAAGGGAGTTCTCATTACGGAAAAAGTAAAAAGAGAGAGAACAGACGAACCACAGGTTTAAATCAAGAGCCACAGGGAATAATTCTCTGTGGTTTCATTTTTTTGAAAAGCATTTTTTGGTTACACTATTGTTAGTGATGGTTTGAAGGAGAGTTTGTATTGGAAAATCAAGAGCGATTTAAAAAAGCAGAATTTGTAGCAATCATAGGGATTATCGGAAATTTAATTTTGGCAATCCTGAAATGGGTAATTGGTGTGTATGCAAACAGTCGTGCCTTAGTTGCTGACGCAGTTAATTCAGCATCTGATGTGGCTGGTTCTTTAGCCGTTTTTATTGGACTCCGGGCAGCTAAACAACCACCAGATGAAGATCATCCATATGGACATGGAAAGGCAGAATCTATTGCTGCCATTATTGTAGCCGTTTTGTTGGTTTTAGTTGGATTCGAGATTGGAAAGTCTTCATTTCAAGCGTTTTTTCAACCGATTGAAGCTCCTAAACTAATTGCTCTTGTGGCAGTAATTGTATCTATCGTAATAAAAGAAACAATGTTTCGATATACTTTTTCGATGGGGAAAAAATTAAACAGTGATGCATTAATTGTAACTGCTTATGATCACCGTTCAGATGTGTATTCCTCCTTAGCCGCATTGGTGGGGATTGGGTGTGCGATTCTAGGAGAGAAACTTGGTGTTGGCTGGTTGGTGTATGCAGACCCTGTTGCAGGGATATTCGTATCGATTCTTATCTCAAAATTAGCCTGGAAACTGGGGAGTGAATCCATTCACAATGCTCTTGATCATGTTTTACATGAAGAGGAGACAATCGAGCTTCGAAAGATTGTGGAAAGCATACCAGAGGTCAAAAAGATTGATGAACTACACGCAAGGGAACACGGTCACTATGTGATTATCGATTTAAAAATATCTGTCGATCCATATATAACCGTCGAAGAGGGGCACCGAGTAGGGAAAAAGGTAAAGCAAAAGCTTATGGAAGAAAGACATGTTGAAAATGTGTTTGTACATATCAACCCTTACAATCCGGATAATAGTGACATTACTTATGATTAAAGGAAGAGTCTGCCTAAAGCAGGCTTTTTTATTTGCTACCTCGGGAAACCATTCCATTGAAACAGTAGACCGCCTAAAGTATAATAGAAAAGCTAAGGGGTGAAGGAATGTTAAAGCCAAAATCACGCTGGAGTGTTCAACAGCATAAAAGTGAAGACGATGTGAAAGAGCTTTGTAGCGAATTGAAGATATCTCCTCTTGTAGCTTCTTTGCTAGTACGAAGAGGATTAAATACAGCATCTCTAGCTAAAAAATTTTTGTATGAACATGAAGAACAATGTCATGATCCATATTTATTAACAGGGATGGACGTTGCGGTTAATAGAATTCATCAAGCAATTGAAAACCAAGAACCGATTTTGATTTTTGGTGATTACGATGCGGATGGTGTAACTAGTACGTCTGTCATGATGCTAACATTGAAGGAACTAGGTGCAATTGTCGATTTTTATATTCCGAATCGTTTTACAGAAGGGTACGGTCCAAACGAACCCGCTTTTCGTCATGCTTACGAAAGTGGAGTGAAACTAATAATCACTGTGGATACCGGAATTTCAGCTGTACATGAGGCGAGTGTCTTAAATAGTCTTGGTGTGGATTTGATTATTACTGATCATCATGAACCAGGCCCAATTCTACCTGAAGCATTAGCAATTATTCATCCAAAGCTACCGGGAAGTACATACCCTTTTAAAGAGTTAGCTGGGGTAGGAGTGGCATTTAAGCTTTCGCAGGCCTTACTAGGAAAGCTTCCTGAGCATTTACTTGAGTTTGTAGCGATTGGAACAATTGCTGACCTTGTCCCATTGGTTGATGAAAATCGTTATCTAGTAAAAAGCGGGCTAAAAAAGATTAGAAGCAGTAGTAGATCAGGGATCAAGGCACTTTGTAAACAAGCTGGTATTGAACAACAAACCATAGATGAGGAAACGATTGGTTTTACGATAGGTCCTCGAATCAATGCAGTAGGTCGGCTAGACTCAGCGGATCCGGCTGTTCACTTACTTTTATCCGAAGACTTGGATGAAGCGGAAATGCTCGCGGAGGAAATTGATTCGTACAATAAGGAACGACAACGAATTGTATCGAGCATTGCAGATGAAGCGGTTCAACAAGTAAATGATTTCTATCCTATCGAAGAGAATTCCGTTATTGTTGTTGGACAAGAAGGCTGGAATGCCGGAGTAGTTGGAATTGTTGCATCTAGATTAGTTGAAGCATTTTACCGTCCTACGATTGTTTTAAGCTTTGATCGAGAGAAAGGGATTGCTAAAGGCTCGGCTAGAAGCATCGAAGGATTTGATTTATTTAAGAATCTTTCCACATGCAGAGAGATTCTACCTCATTTTGGTGGACATCCTATGGCGGCAGGTATGACGCTAAAACTTGAGGACGTGGATGAATTAAGATCAAGATTAAATGAGCTTGCAGTAAATCAATTGTCTGAGGAAGATTTTATTCCAATCACGATAGTTGATTTAGAAATGTCGATTAAAGATGTACAACTAAATGCTTTAGAAGAGCTACAACTTCTTGCACCATTTGGGACAAGCAATAAAAAACCAAAGATTTTGGTAAGAGATGCGAATATATCGCAAATTAAGAAAATCGGTGCCAATCAAAGTCATTTAAAACTAACACTAGAACATGAAGGCGCCATCCTAGACGGAATCGGCTTTCATTTAGGTGAAAAGGTAGATCATATATCGCCACAATCGAAGCTCTCAGTCGTAGGTGAATTGTCTATAAATGAATGGAATAATATAAGGAAGCCCCAAATCTTTTTACATGACCTCGCCATAAATGAGTGGCAATTATTTGATTATCGAGGAATAAAGCAGGTTGGTAAGCTGAAGGAAATGGTTCCTACTAGCAAGTGGGTAAGCTTTAATAATCAGGTTTCAGAAAATATAAAACAGGCTCTTTCGGATCGGTTGCATCTTATTGAAACAGTTGAGCAAGCTAGAAATATGGATATTGATAATCAGTATATCGTTTTATATAATCTGCCAACATCGAAGCAATTGTTGACAGCATTACTGAATGGAAAGAAACCTGCTAGAATATATGCCCATTTTTACAAAGAGGCAAGTGACTTTTTTAGTACGATTCCAACACGGGAACATTTCAAATGGTATTATGCGTTTTTATCAAAAAAGGCACCTTTTGATTTAAAAAAATACGGTGATGAGTTAGCTAAATACCGTGGCTGGTCAAGAGAAACAATTGATTTTATGTCACAGGTGTTTTTTGAACTAGATTTTGTTAAAATAAACAATGGATTTATTACACTTAACACTAGCAGTCATAAACGAGATCTAACGAGCTCTAAAACATATCAGAAAAAACAAGAAGATTTAGCGCTTGAACAAGAATTATTATATTCCTCCTATCAGGTACTTCACTCCTGGTTGGATGAATGTATTCGAGGCTCGGTGGAAATTGAGGAGGAAGTAAAGTAATGGATTTAAAGAAGTATGTAACGATTGTAGAAGATTGGCCAAAGCCAGGGATTAGGTTTAAAGATATTACAACATTGATGGATAACGGTGATGCATATCGTTACGCTACCGATCGAATTGTAGATTATGCAAAAGAAAGAAATATTGATATTGTTGTAGGTCCAGAAGCACGTGGTTTTATTATCGGATGCCCAGTGGCATATTCTTTAGGGGTAGGATTTGCTCCAGTTAGAAAAGAAGGAAAACTACCAAGAGAAACAGTAAAAGTAAACTACGGTCTTGAGTATGGTAGTGATGTGTTAACGATCCATAAGGATGCCATTAAACCAGGACAACGTGTATTGATCACGGATGATTTGCTGGCAACAGGTGGTACGATTGATGCAACGATTAAACTTGTTGAGCAATTAGGTGGAGTTGTTGCAGGAATTGCCTTCTTAATTGAGTTAACATATTTAGATGGAAGAAACAAATTAGATGGATATGATATTCTAACTTTAATGGAATACTAAAATAGACAAAAAAGCGCAGCAATGGTTGCGCTTTTTTTCATATATTTTGATCGGAAATGACACGATTCGACATTAATTTTAATTTTCCCAGAAAAATAACAGGCTATCCCTTTACATATCGAGTTTTTTTTTCGATAATAGTAACAATATTAGTTTTATTTTTAATAAAAAAATAATCCTCACATTTCTGGGGTAACATAGAAAGTTAAAGGTGATTATATGGCGTATGATCAAGTGTTGACCGCCGAACAAGTCATCGATCGAACGAAGAAATATTTAAATGATGAAAATGCTGCATATGTGCAAAAGGCATATGAATTCGCAAAGCATGCCCATCGTGAACAATATCGTAAATCCGGTGAACCGTACATTATTCATCCCATCCAAGTGGCAGGAATATTGGCTGATTTGGAAATGGACCCAGCTACGGTTGCTTCGGGCTTTCTTCATGACGTCGTTGAAGATACAGATGTAACGATTGAAGATCTAGCAAAAGAATTTGGTGAAGAAGTGGCCATGCTTGTCGACGGTGTTACAAAACTCGGGAAGATTAAGTATAAATCTCATGAAGAACAGCAGGCAGAAAATCATCGGAAAATGTTTGTAGCAATGGCTCAAGACATTCGGGTTATCTTAATTAAATTAGCTGACCGGCTCCATAATATGCGTACCTTAAAGCATTTGCCAGTGGAAAAGCAAAGACGTATATCCAATGAAACGTTAGAAATTTTCGCCCCATTAGCACATCGACTGGGGATTTCAAAAATTAAATGGGAACTCGAGGATACTGCACTGCGTTACTTAAATCCTCAGCAGTATTACCGCATTGTCAATTTAATGAAGAAAAAGCGTGCAGAACGTGAGCAATACTTAGACGATGTTATTAAGGAAATGCGAGTTAGCTTGGATGAAGTGTTAATTAAAGCAGAAATCTCAGGACGCCCGAAACATATTTATAGCATTTATCGAAAAATGGCCATTCAAAACAAGCAGTTTAACGAAATATATGATTTGCTAGCCATCAGAATCGTCGTAAATTCGATAAAAGATTGTTATGCGGTGTTAGGAATCATTCATACTTGCTGGAAGCCAATGCCTGGACGATTCAAAGATTATATTGCCATGCCGAAACCAAATATGTATCAATCCCTTCATACGACTGTTATTGGACCGAAAGGTGACCCATTAGAAGTTCAGATTCGTACATTTGATATGCATGAAATTGCTGAATTTGGAATTGCTGCCCACTGGGCGTATAAAGAAGGGAAATCAGCGAACGAAGGCTCCTCACTTGAAGAAAAATTAACATGGTTTAGAGAGATATTAGAATTCCAAGACGATACAGCAAATGCTGAAGAGTTTATGGAATCCTTAAAAATTGATTTATTTTCCGATATGGTGTTTGTGTTTACACCAAAAGGTGATGTATTTGAGCTTCCGTCTGGTTCTGTACCAATTGATTTTGCTTATCGTGTCCACTCGGAAATCGGTAATAAAACAATAGGAGCGAAGGTAAACGGTAAGATGGTGACTCTTGACTACAAGTTAAAAACAGGGGATATTATCGAGATTTTAACTTCAAAACATTCTTATGGCCCTAGTCAAGACTGGTTAAAGTTAGCTCAAACGTCACAAGCCAAAAATAAAATACGTCAATTCTTTAAGAAACAACGTAAGGATGAAAACGTTGAAAAGGGTCGCGAACAGGTTGAGAAAGAAATCAGAAGCATGGATTTTGATGTGAAGGAAATCTTAACGCCTGAAAATGTGAAAAGAGTAAGTGAGAAGTTTAACTTTTTCCATGAAGATGACTTGTATGCGGCCGTTGGTTATAACGGGATCACAGCTCTTCAAGTAGCCAATCGCTTGACTGAGAAATGGAGAAAGAAACGAGATCTAGAACAAGTAAGCACGATTTCAAATGCAGTGTCAGAATTAAAGTCATTCCCTTCGACGAAAAAGAGAGAATCAGGTGTAAGGGTGACGGGGATAGATAATCTTCTCATCCGGCTTTCTAGATGTTGCAGTCCTGTTCCAGGAGACGAGATTGTTGGCTTCATAACGAAAGGGCGAGGTGTCTCTGTCCACCGTGCGGACTGTTCAAACATTGATACTGAGGATGCAAAGGCTAGACTAATTCCAGTTGAATGGGAAACAGGCTTAAATAATAAAAAGGAATATAACGTCGACATTGAAATCAGTGGGTACGATCGTCGCGGATTATTAAATGAAGTCCTACAGGCTGTGAATGAAACAAAAACGAACATATCAGCGGTTGCCGGAAAGTCAGACCGAAACAAGGTGGCAACCATCAATATGTCTATCGCTATAAATAATGTAAATCATTTACAAAAGGTCGTGGAACGCATTAAGCAAATTCCTGATATATATTCTGTTCGCAGAGTAATGAATTAGAAAGTTAAGGAGTTTACTCTTATGAGAGTGGTTGTTCAAAGAAGCAAAGAAGCTAGCGTGACAGTAAATGGTCAAACGATAGGGGAAATTACAAAAGGTTTCGTTCTTCTTGTTGGTATTACTCACAATGACACAACGGAGGATGCAAAGTACGTTGCAGAGAAAATCGTTAATCTCCGTGTGTTTGAGGATCAGGAAGGGAAAATGAATTTATCCTTATCTCAAGTAGAAGGAGAAATTTTGTCCATTTCTCAATTCACCTTATACGGTGATTGCCGAAAAGGCAGAAGACCTAACTTCATGGAGGCTGCCCATCCAGATCATGCGAGTGTGATATACGATCAATTTAATCAATTGTTACGGGATCAAGGAGTAAAAGTTGAAACCGGTCAATTTGGAGCTATGATGGACGTAGCTCTTATCAACGATGGACCGGTAACATTGATTATTGAGAGCAAGTAAAAAGCGAGTTCATTGAACTCGCTTTTTACTTATTTATTTAAAGTATTTTGCCAACCCTTGATAAATTCCGGTGGCTGCATTGGCTTGATAGCTCGCAGAATTGACTAATGTTTCTTCAGCTGAATTACTTAGATAGCCTAATTCTAGAAGTACGGATGCCCGTTTATTTTCTCTTAACACATGATAGTCACCATAGCGAACACCACGATCTTTTAGCTTTGTAAAACTAGCAACCTCTTTGCCTACAGTAGTAGCTAAATTTTTCTGATAATTATGGTAGTAATATGAAGTCATTCCTCGAACAGAGGAGTCAAGGATGCTATCAAAATGGATGGAAATGAACGCATCAGCCGCATGTGTATGTGACATGCCAACACGAGAACTTAACGATAAATATGAGTCTGTATTTCGAGTCATAATTACGTTTGCTCCTGCAGATTTTAGTTTATCGTACAATAGTTGAGCAGTTTTCAATGTCAAGTTTTTTTCATAGCTGCCCTTAATACCTGTAGCACCTGTATCTCGGCCACCATGACCAGGGTCAATAACAATAACTTTATTTTTTAAGTATTGTTCTGCACCAGGTCTCTCAATTTGCTGAGAGGCTCCACTTACTGTTACAAGCCATCCCGCTACGAATCCCTTTGATCCATTTTTTAACTGAACTTCGTACCAGTCATTTTGCACAGAAAGAACGGTAAACGTTTCACCGGCATTTGCTCTACTAATGACTGAACTGTTTGTTGTGGCCGACTTTCTAATGTTTGTTCCGTTATAAAGGATGGTTGCGGTACTATTTTCTTCAACATCGACTTTAGTAGTTGTTGAAGACTGTTCTTTGGAAAGATACCAACTAGCAACCCAACCTAGTTGACCGGTTTTTAACTTAATTTTTGCCCAATTATTTTCTTCGGCTAGAATTTCAAAAGCTTGTCCTTTTGAAACGGTTCCTACGATTTTGCCACTTAAGGAACCAGTGCTTCGAACATTTAGAGTAGTTGCCGTAATCGTTCCAATCATCCCACTAGTAGAATTCGGAGTTGATTGATTGGGAACGGAAGGTTGAGAAGAAGTAGAGCTCATTTCTACAAACTCTTTACTAATCCAAGCAGCTTGTCCGTTATATTGAATTTTTATCCAATTTCCTTCCACACTTAGGATTGAAACCGTGCTACCCTTTTGAAGTTTTCCAAGGATATTCCCTGATGTGGAGGCGGTAGAACGAACATTTAGATTGTTGGCAGTTACCTTTCCAGTCTGTTGACTACTTGAGCTTCCTGTATCAGATTTGATATTCTCGATAAATTCCGCTGCAACCCATCCTGTTACACTAGAGGTTTTAATTTGATGCCAGTTTGATTCTGTTTTGACAATTGTGACTGTTGCCCCTTGAGATAAAGTGGATACTACCTTATAAGATGTGCTAGGACCTGACCGAACACGGAGTTGATTTGCTGTTACGATTCCACTCTTTGAAGACGAAACTTCATTTGATGATTGTTTTTTAACAAGCCAAGCGGCTACCCATCCCTTTTTTCCAGAGGAATTTAAGGATACTTGAATCCAATCTGATTTTTCCTCTATCACAGAAAAACGATCCCCACGTTTTACAACCTCAATGACCTGATAACTAAGTCCAGGTCCTTCCCTGACATTTAACGTGTCGGTTGTAATCTCAACGGTTGACCCTTCAGCAATTGCTGAGTCAGGTTTGAAGGGGAATAGACTACATAAAAGAAAAAACGCCAGAAAAAACAATATGTATTTATTTTTGTACAAGTGTGAATCTCCCTCCCTGATAAATGGTAAGTAAGGGTATTGATGTATAAGGTTTAAGTACCAACCTCTATAATAAAGGAAGAATTTACATATGTTAATACGATGCGAGTAAATTTTCCTTATAAATTAATGAACAATATTAATTAGTTGAAACTTTTTCTAAAAAAAGGGACAAACTAAAGGGGATACAATAGACGGGGTGATAAAATATGAGATATAGTGATAAGGCGCTTTCTACACATGATGGAGATAACCAGATTTTTGGAGTGGATTTTCATGATTTTATCCAAAAAGAAAAGAACTCTAATATGGTAGAGTTAGCAAGTGAGTTTGGTTTATCGATTCGAGATGTGAAAAAGCTTAAAAAAAGATTAGAGAGATCGTAAGTTTTGTAATATATCTTGACATTTTGAATACTCGGAAGGTAATATATAAACTAATATTAAAAGACGAATAACCGTTTGATGGAGCAAAGTAGTTAAACTCCCACGTGAAAAGAGAGGAAATGTCGACAGGCTGAAAACATTTCTGCATTGTGGCTTAATGAAAGAACACTCCGTAGGCTTCGCTTCGAACGATCGTATGATTTAGTAGGAGAAGAACGTTGACAGGCGTTAACTGTAAAAGTGGAAGTGGCTTTTCTAGAGCTGCTTCAATTAGGGTGGCACCACGGGATATTAACTCTCGTCCCTTGTATGTAATAGTACAAGGGACGGGAGTTTTTTGCATTCATACGATTATATTTACATAAAAACATAGCTAGGAGGGTTCCAAATGGCGTTAAAGCTACCAAGAGGAACACAAGACATTCTCCCTGGAGAAGTTGAAAAATGGCAATATATTGAAAGTGTTGCTAGAAATTTATGCGAGAAATTTCAATATCAAGAGATTCGTACACCGATCTTTGAACATACAGAAGTTTTTACGAAGGGTGTAGGCGATACAACGGATATTGTTCAAAAGGAGATGTATACGTTTGAGGACCGTGGAGGAAGAAGTTTAACTCTTCGTCCAGAGGGAACAGCAGCTGCGGTTCGATCTTTTGTCGAACATAAAATGTTTGGATACGCTAACCAACCAGTGAAGCTTTTTTACATGGGGCCGATGTTCCGATATGAAAGACCACAGGCGGGGAGGTACCGTCAATTTGTTCAGTTTGGTGTGGAAGCATTAGGAAGTGCAGATCCCGCTATTGATGCTGAGGTTATTGCTCTTGCTATGAGTATTTATCAAGCTTTAGGCCTGAAAAAGCTAAAATTAATTATCAATAGCCTTGGTGATAAGGAAAGTAGAAACGCTCACAGAGATGCTTTAATCAATCATTTTGCACCAAGAATTGATGAGTTTTGTGGCGATTGTCAATCGAGGTTAGAAAAAAACCCTCTTCGAATCCTTGATTGTAAGAAGGACCGTGATCATGAGCTTATGGCTACAGCACCATCCATCCTACAATACTTAAATGATGATTCTAAAAAATACTTTGATAAAGTCCAACAATATTTAACAGATCTAGGAATTGATTTTGAAGTCGATCCAAATCTTGTAAGGGGCTTAGACTACTACAATCAAACGGCTTTTGAAATTATGAGTGATGCTGAAGGGTTTGGTGCCATTACGACTCTTTGTGGCGGGGGACGTTACAATGGGCTTGTAGAAGAAAGTGGTGGACCTGAAACTCCTGGTATTGGATTTGCCCTTAGTATTGAACGCTGTTTGGCAGCCCTTCAGGCAGAAGGAATTGAACTTCCGGTGACACAGGGAATTGATTGTTATGTCGCTTCATTAGGAGAGGCAGCCAAGGACTATACTGTAAAGCTTTTGCATGAACTCCGTAAAGCAGGTTATTCAGCAGAACGAGATTATCTTGATCGAAAAATCAAAGCTCAGTTGAAGTCAGCGGATCGCTTACATGCCAAGTATGTAGCCGTTCTCGGAGATGATGAACTTCAAGCAAATAAAATCAGCGTGAAGGACATGGAAAGTGGAAATCAAATAGAAGTACCGTTAGATACATTTATCGAAGAATTTTCAGCAATTTATAATAAAGGGAGATAGGAATATGTACGGTAGAACGTATTTTTGTGGAGAGGTAACAGAACAGCATATTGGAGAAAGTATTACGTTAAAAGGATGGGTGCAAAGACGCCGCGACTTGGGAGGGTTAATTTTTATCGACTTGCGTGACCGTACTGGAATTATTCAAGTGGTGTTTAATCCAGAGGTTTCACCAGAAGCTCTAACTCTAGCAGAAAAAATCCGAAATGAATACGTTTTGGATATAGTTGGGACTGTTATTGCAAGAGAAGCTGGTACGATAAATGAAAACCTGCAAACAGGAAGAATTGAAATACACGCAAAGCAGGTTACTATTATTAATGAGGCAAAAACACCTCCTTTTACAATTGCAGACCAAACAGATGTATCTGAAGATGTTCGCTTGAAATATCGATACTTGGATCTTAGAAGACCTGCTATGTTTGAGACATTTAAAATGCGTCATCAAGTAACTCAAATTATTCGTAACTTCCTTGATCGTGAAGGGTTCTTAGATGTAGAGACTCCAATACTAACAAAGAGCACACCAGAAGGTGCACGTGACTATTTAGTACCTAGTCGCGTCCACCCAGGTGAGTTTTACGCTTTACCTCAATCACCACAAATATTTAAACAACTTCTTATGGTGGGTGGTTTTGAAAGGTATTATCAAATTGCAAGATGCTTCCGTGACGAAGACCTTCGTGCAGACAGGCAGCCTGAATTTACTCAAATAGATATTGAAACGAGCTTTATGAGTCAAGATGATATCATTTCCATGATGGAAGACATGATGAGTGAAATGATGTCAAAGGTAAAGGGATTGCAAGTGGAAACACCGTTTGCCCGTATGCCATACCAAGAGGCAATGGCACGTTTTGGATCCGATAAGCCAGACACTCGTTTTGCTATGGAGCTAGTGGATCTTTCTGAAATCGTGAAGAATTCTAGCTTTAAGGTTTTTGCAGGTGCGGTTTCATCAGGTGGCCAAGTAAAGGCTATTAATGTGAAAGAGGCTGCGGCCAAGTATTCACGTAAAGATATCGATGCTTTAACTGATTTTGTAGCTGTCTATGGAGCAAAAGGGTTGGCTTGGTTAAAAGCAGAAGAGGACGGACTAAAAGGACCAATCTCTAAATTTATTACCGAGGAAGAACAGACTGCTTTACAGTCCGCGTTATCGATTGAAACGGGAGACTTGCTTCTTTTTGTAGCTGATAAAAAGAGTGTGGTAGCTGATGCATTAGGCGCTCTTCGATTAAAACTTGGAAAAGAGCTTGAGTTAATTGATCAAAGCAAATTTAACTTCTTGTGGATTACTGATTGGCCATTACTTGAGTATGATGAGGCAGATGGACGTTATTATGCGGCTCACCATCCATTTACAATGCCAGTGAGAGAGGACCTTCACTTATTAGACGAAAATCCAGCTCTTGTTCGAGCACAGGCATATGATCTTGTACTTAATGGCTATGAGCTTGGGGGAGGCTCTCTGCGTATTTTTGAAAGAGATGTTCAGGAAAAAATGTTCAGTATTTTAGGATTTATCCCAGAGGAAGCGAGAGCTCAGTTCGGTTTCTTGCTTGAAGCCTTTGAATATGGCACGCCTCCTCATGGTGGAATTGCTCTTGGGCTAGACAGACTCATCATGCTTTTAGCAGGAAGAACCAATTTAAGAGATACAATTGCGTTTCCAAAAACGGCTAGTGCAAGCTGTTTATTAACAGATGCTCCGGGTGAAGTGAGCGATGCACAGCTTTCTGACCTTCATCTGTCATTAAAACGTAATATTTCTGTACAATAGAGTCATCTTGAAACTTATATAAAGGTATGTTATAGTTTAATCAAACATAAGAATCCTGATGTGTTCGTGGTATTACCTAAAGTTTTGACCAACAGCTTTACTACGGGAGTTTGAGTTTTCGAGTGGCGTAAATGCCTTTGGCTTAGGACTTACAAAAGCTTGGAACAGAACACCCACCTGCTTATGCGGGATCAAAACGAAGGCATCGAGCGACGGCACGATTGGGATTCTTACTTTTATTACATAAAAACCTTACACCCTTATGCTTCTATCAGCATAGGGGTTTTTTGATGTGCTTAATGTATCAATCGTAGACTTGTTTTTGTTTGTGAGTATGGTATAGTCATATCGAGAAAAATAAGTTTGAAACCTATTACATAAATATAGATTCTGGAGTGATGAAGATGTTGCACCAATTTTCCCGCAATGAACTTGCGATTGGACTAGAGGGAATTAATACATTAAAAGGAAGTACAGTTGCTGTATTAGGAATTGGTGGAGTAGGCTCGTTTTCTGCTGAGGCACTAGCACGGTCTGGCGTGGGCCGTCTCATTTTAATTGATAAAGATGATGTTGATATAACAAATGTGAATCGACAAATCATTGCTTTACTGTCCACAGTGGGAAGACCCAAAGCAGATTTAATGAAGGAACGCATAATGGATATCAATCCTGAATGTGAAGTCATTTCATTAAAAATGTTTTATACAGAGGAGACGTATGAGGAAATCTTTCAATACGGACTGGATTTCGTAGTAGATGCTTCTGATACTATTTCGTATAAAATTCATCTTATGAAAGAATGTTTAAAGCGAAATATACCAATGATCTCAAGTATGGGAGCAGCTAATAAAATGGACCCGACTCGCTTTCAAATTGCGGATATTTCAAAAACTCATACGGATCCGATTGCAAAAGTCATTCGCACACGTTTACGTAAAGAAGGTATCAGAAAAGGAATACCTGTAGTTTTTTCAGATGAAAGCCCGATCGTCATTCGCGAGGACGTTCGTAAAGTAGTTGGGAAAGAGGATGCAGAGATAAGAAAGGCAAAGATGCCTCCTTCTTCAAATGCCTTCGTGCCATCTGTTGCGGGTCTTATTATGGCGAGCTATGTCATCCGTGAGCTATTAAAAGACATTAAAATTTCTACAGTTAAAGATAGTGAATAGGTGAGTGAAAACGGACAAGCAAACGCCTTGTCCGTTAATTTTTTATGGAAACGAAAACCCCGGGCTAGGCCCGGGGTTCCAAAAAGCTTTCAGCGTG
>WTKE01000013.1 GCA_011524525.1 Bacillus sp. (in: firmicutes)
GAAAATAATATACTAAAGGGGGAATTTATTTGGAAGATTTCGTGAACTGGTTGAATGGAATTATATGGAGTCCAGCACTTATTTATTTATGCTTAGGAGTAGGATTGTATTTTTCACTTGCGACTAGATTTTTACAGGTTCGTCATATGGGTGATGTAGGAAAATTAATGTTCCAGAAGCATTCATCAGAAAATGGTATTACTTCTTTTCAGGCTTTATCTTTAGCTCTATCTGGACGCGTAGGTACAGGTAATATCGCAGGGGTTGCTACTGCAATTGCTTACGGTGGACCTGGTGCTGTTTTTTGGATGTGGTTAATTGCGTTTTTAGGAGCAGGGTCTGCGTTTGTTGAGGCTGCTCTTGGTCAAGTGTACAAAGTAAAACAAAACGGCCAATACCGTGGGGGACCTGCTTTCTATATTGAAAAAGGTTTGAAAATGAAATGGTATGCAGTTTTATTCGCATTTGTTACTGTGCTTGCAACGGGTGCTTTGCTTCCAGGAGTTCAAGCAAATAGCATCGCCGCGGGTATGGACAACGCATTTGGTATTAGTCCCGCAATAACGGGAACAATTGTAGTCTTCGTTTTAGCTGTTATCATCTTTGGTGGAGTTAAACGTATAGCTCGTACAGCAGAGATTATCGTACCATTTATGGCGGTTGGATATATTATTGTAGCTTTAGCAATTATTGTATTAAATATTTCTGAATTACCAGGAGTTATTTCATTAATCTTCTCAAGTGCTTTTGGCCAAGATGCTGCTTTTGGTGGAATACTTGGATCTGCTATCGCTTGGGGGGTAAAGCGTGGGATTTATTCAAACGAAGCGGGTCAAGGTACAGCACCGCATGCGGCATCAGCTGCTGAAGTTTCGCATCCAGCAAAACAAGGGATTGTTCAAGCTTTTTCGGTGTACATTGATACATTATTCGTTTGTTCAGCAACAGCGTTTATGATTTTAATTACAGGTATGTACAATGTTACTCCTGAAGGGGCTGACCCAATTCGTACGAATTTAGAAGGAGTAGAACCTGGTCCTCAATATACTCAGGCTGCGGTTGAGTCAGTGATGCCAGGATTTGGTGGTCCATTTGTTGCAATTGCTTTATTATTCTTTGCATTTACAACAATCATGGCGTACTACTATATGGCAGAAACGAATCTTGCTTACATAAATAGCAAGAAGAGCCGTAAATGGATGGACTATTTATTACGTGTTGTGTTCCTATTTATGGTGTTCTACGGCAGTGCGAAGACAGCGGGTCTTGCTTGGACACTAGGTGATATTGGGGTAGGAAGTATGGCGTGGCTTAACATTATAGCGATCGTACTACTAACGAAACCAGCATTAAAACTACTTCGTGACTACGAAGAACAAAAGAAGGCTGGAAAAGACCCTGTATTCGACCCAGTTAAAGTCGGAATTGAAAATGCAGAATTCTGGGAAAAGGAATATGTGTACCTTGGAGACAACGAGGAAACTAGAAAAGAATTTGAAAATAGTAAAACAATAAGTAAATAAGCTGTTACTCAAGCTCATATCCATTTGGTAGTTGTGCATACACCAAACCGATATGAGCTTTTTATTAAGTGAACTGTCCACCTGAGGAGGACAAAAGGTGAAAACTGTCCACGGAGGGTGTCTGACACCTACCTGGTGTGGTATACTTTTGGAAAAAGGCTAGAAGGGGAACGGGAATGGTAAGCAAGGAAAAGAAGCTCTACGAAGTAGATTTATATAAACCGATAGAAAAATTTTTTTCTAAGCTTGGCTATGAGGTACAGGGAGAAGTTCATCATTGTGATGTAGTGGCACTAAAGGATGATGAATTAATCGTTATCGAACTGAAATTATCCTTAACGGTTGACCTCCTTATGCAGGCAACAAAAAGGCAGAAGCTAACGGATCAAGTGTATATAGCAGTTCCTAAGCCAAAATATAAGATGAACTCAAAGAAATGGCACGATCTTTTTCACTTATTAAAGAGGCTCGAATTAGGGTTAATTGTTGTTTCTTTTTTAAAAAGCGGTGCAAAAATGGAAGTCTGTTTTTCCCCACAACCTTTTAACAGGCAGAGAAGTAAAAATTATCATGTAAGAAACCGGAAAAAGTTGATTGAAGAATTGAAGGGGAGAAACGGTAATTACAATGTTGGTGGTAGTTCAAAAACAAAAATTATGACCGCATATAAGGAGAACTGCATACAAATTGCCAGTTTATTAGATAGAAACGGCCCGTTGACGCCAAGGGCACTCCGACAGCAAGGGACTGGTGAGAAGACACTATCTATTCTCGCAAAAAACTATTATGGCTGGTTTGAAAAAGTTAGCAGGGGTGTGTATACCATTACTGATATAGGGAAAAAAGAGTTGAAGGATTATCCTGAAGTTGTTAATCATTTCCTTGTTGCTGAAGATAAAATGACAAACGACGAATATCTAAGTAAAAATTCATAAAATTGTCAACCTAACTAACCCTTCATAGTACTAATTTTTTGCTAAGATTAAGATACAATATAATATATTAGGCTATGAGAATTGGAGAAGCCGGTTAATAATTTATGGGAGTACCTAGCTAACTCCCATGAATTTATTACGGCTTTTTCCTATTCTAACGATGGTTATGATGATTTTTGTTGTTCCTCTAAATGGATAAGGGAACCTTTCTTTATCCAATATTGAAAGCTATCAAGTGGAAAAACACCCCTACAATTAGAGTTTTCCATTTGAATCACGACTCCATCTCTTGTTAACTCTACAATTTTAAGTTTGTCAGATTTGCTGATATTTGGGATGAAACTCTTTGTCATTTCAAATGACATATTGTTCATTAAATCCATTTCTCATACTCCTTAATAATAACT
>WTKE01000021.1 GCA_011524525.1 Bacillus sp. (in: firmicutes)
GTCAGATGTGTATAAGAGACAGGTGCTAAACATTTGTTTCAAGAGTTCCGCTTTGAAGTGCCTTTATTATTATACGTGGCGAAATGCAAGTCGTATTTTAAAAAATTGAATAGGCGGAGATTTTTCGGTTATATGAAAAATGGAGCTCGTTTCGGGGTAAATAAGAGGAGGTTTTCCGATTATGCAAAGCAAAAACCCCCCATTTTCTCATTTTTCGAGTTAATAGACGGAATCTCTCCGTCTATACAAGCTTCTTTTAAAAATAATTACTATTTAAGCGGAATTTATCCGTCTATTTATGAGGGTACTTAACCTGATCCCCAACTAAATGGTATTCAACTAGTCCGTTAATTATAAGCTTTTGAATATAGCCAACTTTTGATTGGGGAATAGGGTGAAAGATCAATTAAGTTCATTAAAGGTAAAATTTTTAGCATTAGCTTAATATCATTTAGTTATTAATCCCCCTGAATAATAATGATTTAAATGACAGAGATTATGGATGATGTCTGAGTTCAGGAGGGAATGACTTGATAAATATAATAGAAACCATCATGGATGCTATGAAATCACAATTAGATCAAGACAACGACCAACCTCTTCATGTGGGAGAAGTGATGGCATGCTGGGTTTACTTATCAGGCCTTGAATTAGCCAAAGTATCTGTTCAAGCGGGGATCAATACTACATCCGATGAAGAACTAAAAGCAATTCTTGAAGAAGATCTGAAATTAGGGAACAGTCAAAGGCAGAGACTCCATGATTTTCTCAATAAGGAAGGGATTCCGTTACCTTCTGCTCCGGAAGATATGCCAAAATCAGATCCTAACAGTATTCCTCTAGGTGTTAAGTTAACGGATGATGTACTAGCAAACGAATTATCTTTGAAAATTGTTAGTTTAATTATGCAAGCTGCTGGTGCTGCTTCCGAATCGATACGTACAGATGTTGGATTATTGTTTATTCAGTTTCAAACTGAAAAATTTGCATTTGCTACTAGACTAAAGCATTTAATGCGTAAGCGCGGTTGGATCAGAGTCCCACCGTTTTACCTTCCACCTGGCTACCAGAAGTAATAGTCCATTTACATGTTTTTACAAGGCTTTTTTCTAAAACATTGTTGGCTATATACACACTTTTTCGGAAATAAACTATATGTTTCAACAGCTAATCAGGATTTTATCATCCTTAGAAAAGAGCTATTCTCAATATAGACCAATAAACCCAGCGTAATACTGGGGAAAATCCGGCTTCTGGGATTTTTCAAAACACAAACTTTACAAAAACGGCCTTTTACAAAGAAATAAATGACTTGAAGCCTGTTCAATTAAGAACGGGTTTTATTTTTCGCTCTAATCCTTTTGAATGGAAAAAGATTAAAAAAGAATGCAGGTAGTCAATAAATTGTAATGATAAATCCAAAATATGATAAAAACGTTTACATTTTATTTAGAAACCTATTGACAACACCTAAAATTCTGACTATTCTAGTAACTAAGAAGAGATTGCTAAAACGTTTTAGTAAATGGAGAAATCATATGGCGACTATTAAAGAAATTGCTGAAAAAGCAGGGGTATCAGTTGGTACCGTGTCCTTTATCTTAAATGGTAAAAGTGAAAAAATGCGAATATCAGCTGCTACACAAGAAAGAGTTCTAGAGGTTGCAAGGGATTTAGGATACTTACCAAGTATATCTGCCAGGCGCCTGAGGAATTCTGAAGAAAAACAAACACCTATAATCACGATATTATGGACATTAGACGCGAGGGCGTCATTAATTAGCCGATTTTTACAGGGAATTCAAAAGAAATCATCCTTTAAAGATGGAATGTTTGAATTACTTATTCAACCTTATGAAAATGGTAAACTACATGAATTGGAAAGTTTGCATACGGGAACACGATTTAATGGTGCGATTATTGCAAACGCTTCCGAAGAAGACTTGAATTACTTAGAGAAAACAAACCTTAATGTTCCGATTGTGCTCTATCAACGCTACTCTAAGAAGTATAGTACAGTCAATGTCGATAGTAAACTATCAGGTAAAGAAGTGGCTGAATATTTATATGAAAAAGGTCATAAAAAAGTAGGACTTGTGGTCCCAACTATCTCTTCTCAGGCAGTTGATTACCGATTAGAGGGATTTTTAAAGGCAGTAGAGGATCTTGGCATGGAGAACTTAAATATTTTACGAGATACCTTTACAGAGCAGGGTGGATATTCTGTTATCCAATCTTTGATGAAAAAAAAGAAAGAGTTACCAACGTCGTTATTTTTTCTAAGTGATCCTATGGCAGTTGGTGCTTTATTAGCCTGTCATGAACTGGGGATACGAGTACCAGATGACTTAGAAATCATTGGTCATGATAACGACGATCAAACAGCATTTACCTTTCCGCCACTTACAACCGTACATCTACCGGTAGAGGAAATGGCAGTAGCAAGCGTGAATCAATTACTCGATACTATAAATCATCGGTTAACAACACCGGTATCATTGCAATTCAAATCAGAACTTGTAATACGAAAGAGTACGAAATGAGCCAGATAAACTGGCTATTTTTAAAAATTGCTAAAACGTTATAGCAAAAAACCAATGATTTTAAAGGAGGTGAGGGAAAGTAAAAACTAGTCCGAATGAAAATAAAAAAATAGTTAAGGAGAGTAAGATGAAAAAACTATACGGAGTTACAACAGCAATGGTTACCCCATTTAATGAAGATGGCAGTGTAAATCTTCAAAAGGTAGCAGATTTAACAGAATTTCTTATTTCAAAAGGTGTACATTGTTTATTTCCACTAGGTACAACCGGAGAAATGTTAAAATTGTCGGTGCCTGAGCGTAAAGCAGTTGCGGAGACAGTTGTTAAAACAGCGAATGGAAGAGTGACGGTTTACATACATGTGGGTGACGTCAATGTCGATAACGTAATCGAGTTAGCAAGCCATGCTCACCAAATTGGTGCTGATGGAATTGGAGTGGTTACACCAATCTATTTTGGAGTAAACGAACGAGAAATGGAAAACTTTTATTTGCAAGTAGCTAGCAGTCTACCAGACGATTTCCCAATCTACCTATATAGTATTCCTCAATGTACAGGAAATCAGCTCTCAGTAGAAGTGGCTAATAAAGTGGCTAAAGCTTGTAAAAATGTAGTCGGAATTAAATATAGTTTTCCAGATTTCACTCTGACAAGCAAATACTTAGATGTAAACGATGGCAACTTTGATGTGGTATTTGGTCCAGACCACTTGTTCTTACCAGCTCTAGCGCTAGGATGTACAGGTACCGTTTCTGGTATTTCAGGCGTATACCCTGAACCTTTTGTGGCCCTTTATGATGCTTACCAAGAGGGTGATATTGAAAAGGCGAGAAAACTGCAGAAATTAGCAACCAAGTATTGTAATGCTCTAAAAAATGGCAGCAATATGTCTTACTTCAAAGAGGGTCTCAAAATGAGAGGAATCGATGCCGGCGTCATGAAAGGACCTCAATTAGATTTAACTGTAGGAGAAATTGAAGACTTAAGAAACAGCCTATTAGAGATAGATCAGGAGTTAAGTGTACTTAGATAAAAATCTTAATAAATAAAGGGGATTTCAGTGATGAAAAAAGTATTTATTGGTGTTTTATCTTTAGCTTTGATTCTGTTTGTTACAGCTTGTGGTAGTGAAAGCGCTTCTAATTCAGGGGATGAAAGTAAGGAAAAGGATCAGTACACGATTCGAATTGCTGGGGGAGCAGTAGGTCCAGAACATTCACTGACAAAAACGTTTAATTTCTTAAAAGAAAAGCTTGAGGAAAATTCAGATGGGAAATTTAAAGTAGATCTTAAGGTTGCAGGGGAACTTGGGGAAGACAGAGAAATTATCGAAGCTATGCAAATGGGTGAAGTACACTTAGCTTCTCCTTCACCAGCTGCTCTAGGTGGATTTAATAAGTCGGTTGCAATCCTAGATATGCCGTTTCTTTTTGCTGATCGTGAAACCGCATACAGTGTGTTAGATGGGGAACCTGGAAAGATGATCTTAACGAATTTAGAAGAATCTGGTTTCAAGGGATTAGGATATTTTGAAAATGGGTTCCGTAATGTAACGAATAATGTAAAGCCGATTGAATCTATTGAAGATATTAAGGGACTGTCGATTCGTACGATGCAAAACCAAACACATATTGAAGCGTGGAAACTTTTGGGAGCAAATCCGACACCAATGGCTTTTGGAGAACTATATACCGCTTTACAACAAGGAACAGTGGATGGGCAAGAAAATCCTTTCGGTTTGATTCTTGCTAATAAGTTTTATGAAGTTCAAAAATATATTACCGTTACAAACCATGTGTATGCTCCAAATGTAATTATTACAAACAAAGAGTTTATTGAGGGATTGCCAGAAGATCTACAAGAAGTGTTCGTGAATGCGGTCAATGAGGCGATTGATTATAACCGTCAATTGGCACAAGAAGAAGAAACAACAGCTAGAAAAGCGTTAGAAGCTGAAGGTATGGAAGTGTATGAGTTTTCTAAAGAAGATTTACAAAAAATGCAAGAAATTGTAGAACCAGTATATGACAAGTTTAAGGATGATATTGGCGCTGACGTTGTAAAAACATTTTTAGAAGCTTCAAAAAAATAATAAGCAACCCATAATAAAATAGGGAGGAAGACAGCTGTCTTCCTCTTAGATTGCAAAGCCGAAAGCATAGCCTCTAGGAGGGTTTAGAATGAGAATTCTAAGAAAAATAGATAACCATATTGAAGAATGGATCTTAGTTACGTTACTTGCGGTATCGTTAACATCCATAACGTTACAAATTTGCATGAGATTTATTTTTGGCAACTCATTATCATGGTCGGAAGAACTAGCCCGATATTGTTTTATTTGGCTTATATATATAGGAATAGCGTACGGAGTAAAGCTTTCTAGACACATCACTCTTGATGTGGTTTACGATTTAGTTCCAGATTCACTGAAAAAAGCATTTCAACTATTCTCCAACCTACTAGTTGGTGCCTTTGCACTAATCGTTATCTATAATAGTTATTTATTAATCGATCAAATCGCTAGCTTTGGTCAAACGAGTGCAGCGATGAGACTCAATATGGTATATGTGTATCTTTCCGTTCCAATAGGGATGACGTTAACCATTATAAGACTTATTCAAAATACGATTTTTATTATGAAAAATGGAATGATAGATTCTATGGAAGATAAGGGGGGAATCTTGTGATTGCAGCCATTCTATTTATATCATTTATTGCCTTCATGTTAATCAGGGTTCCGATTGGTTTTGCTTTAGGGCTTGCCAGTTTAGTGACCATTTCCTTTAGTGGATCTGTTTCTCCTAAATATTTAGTTCAAGGACTCGTTACATCCGCTGACTCTTTTCCTTTAATGGCTATCCCGTTTTACATTCTCGCTGGTGAAGTCATGGGCCAAGGGGGAATTTCGAAAAGATTACTCGGCTTTGCGAAAATCTTTGTAGGAAATATTACGGGTGGTTTAGCTATAGCTACTGTTGTTACTTGTATCTTTTTTGCGGCAATCTCCGGATCTGGCCCAGCTACTGTTGCGGCAATCGGTGGTATGGTTATTCCTTTAATGGTGAAACAAGGATATGATAAAAAGTTTGCTACGGCCATTATTGTTGCGGCAGGAACGATTGGGGTTATTATCCCCCCAAGTATCCCAATGGTTATCTACGGGGTATCGGCTTCGGCATCCATTGGTGACCTGTTTATTTCGGGGATTATCCCAGGATTGTTAGTAGGTGCCCTTTTAATTCTTTATAGTTACTTTCATGCCAAAGTTCATAACTATCCAAAAGACAATCAAAAACTTACGTTTAATCTTGTAGCAAAAGAATTCATGAGTGCTTCTTGGTCCTTAGCAATGCCGATTATTATTTTAGGTGGAATTTATGGAGGAATCTTTACACCGACGGAAGCAGCTGTTGTTGCCACAGTATATGGATTAATCGTTGGTATTTTTGTATATAAAGAGCTTAAGATTAAAGACCTGTTTCGTGTGTTTAGTACAGCGTCATTAACAACTGCGGTCATTCTTATTATTACAGGAACAGCGACATTCTTTGGACGTATCCTTTCAATTGAGAATATACCGGAAGTAGTCGCTACGTCCATAACTAGCATTTCAGATAATCCGATTGTTTTATTATTGCTAATTAACTTGTTCTTATTGTTTGTTGGTACGTTTATGGATGTTATTGCTTCGATTATCATTCTGACCCCAATCTTACTACCTGTTGCAGTTGCAGCTGGAGTAGATCCAGTTCATTTTGGAATCATTATGGTCGTTAACTTGGCGATTGCTTTAATTACACCACCCATCGGAGGGACATTATTCGTTGGAGTCGGAATATCAAGACTATCGATTTGGGAAGTTAGTAAGGCCGTCGTCCCAATGTTCTTCTTAATGGTATTAGCACTATTGATTGTTACGTATTTACCACAAATCAACGTATTTTTACCTAAATAAATCTAGGAGGCCTACTCATGGCGCATGGAAAGAAAATTTTAGTCACGGCTACAAACTATTCACTACTATGTTCGGAAGCTAAGAAACTATTGAAGGAAAACGGGTGTGAAGTAATTGAAAATCCACATAATAGACCGATGACCTTCGAAGAACTGAAAGAAATTATTTCTGACATTGATGCAGTTGTTGCGGGAGTGGACACATGGGATGAATCCGTTTTTAAAATGGCTCCAAAGTTAAAAGTGATCGCGAGATTTGGGGTAGGGGTCGATAACATAGATTTAGAAAAAGCAAGAGAATACGGAATTACCGTTACCAATGCTCCAAGGTTGAATTCAAATGCGGTGGCTGAATTAACCGTTAGTTTGATACTAAACTCCTTACGAAATACACCTAATCTTCATGTATCAACTCAAGAAGGAAAGTGGGAGCGGTTTGTCGGATTTGAACTCAAAGAGAAAAATGTTGGGTTATTAGGGTTTGGGAATATCGCCCAGAGTGTAGCTAAGAAATTACAAGGCTTTGATGTATACGTTACCGCCTATGATAAATATCCTAACCAAGAAATAGCAGACAAATATAATGTTAAATTTGCTTCTTATGAGGAGATATTAGAAACGTCAGATATCGTGAGCATGCTTCTTCCACATATGAAAGAAACACACCATTTTATGAACCGTGATCGTTTTGGAATGATGAAAGAGGGTTCATACTTTATTAATACATCAAGAGGCGGATTAGTGGATGAATCGGCTCTTTATGAGGCATTATCTTCAGGAAAGCTACGTTCGGCTGCAATTGATGTATATGAGCAAGAACCAGTTAGTCCTTCTAACTCTTTATTTGAATTAGAAAATATCATTACCACACCGCATACAGCAGCTGAAACCTACGAAGTCTATCATTCCGTTGGGTTAATGACCGCTCAAGCAATTGTGGATCATTTGAACGGAAACCAACCTGAAAATATCGTTAATTAGAATGTATTGAAAAAGGAAGCGGAGGTGAATTCATTTGGTAAAAGAACCTACGATTACAGTAATAGGTAGTATCAATATGGATTTAGTAGTTTCTGTCGATCGCCGGCCTGAAAAAGGGGAAACGATCAAAGGCAATTTGTTTACAACCATGCCAGGAGGTAAAGGGGCAAACCAGGCAGTATCAGCAGCAAGACTAGGGGCAAAGGTAAATATGATTGGCATGGTCGGGGAGGACGAGTTCGGGAAAGAATTAAAGAGTAAGTTACAAAAAGAAAATATCAATGTCGACGGTGTTGAAAGCAAAGTGGAACTTTCTACAGGTGTGGCGGTCATTACGCTAGCAGACAACGACAACAGTATCGTTGTCATCTCAGGGGCAAATGCTGCAGTAACTCCCGATTACATAAAGAAATATGAGAACCTTATCGCGAACAGTGATATCGTCCTCACACAACTGGAGATCCCCTTAGAAACTGTGGAGATGGCAGCAGAGATTTGTCAGAAACACCATATTCCCTTTGTCCTTAACCCTGCACCCGCTCAAGATTTGCCAGACTCATTGTTAAATCAAGTGACCTTTTTAACTCCGAATCAAATCGAGTGGGAGAGCATAAAGGCAAATAACAAAGAGATTAAAAAGGATCAATTAATTGTAACAAGAGGGGAAGAAGGCGTAATTTTTTATGTTGGCGAGCAAAAACAAAGTGTTCCCGCTTTCTCTGTGAAGCCGGTTGACACGACAGGTGCTGGCGATACATTTAACGGAGCCTTTACGTATGCTATAGCGAAAAAGGAAACTCTTCATGAAGCATGTGTGTTTGGTAGTGCCGCCGCAGCTCTTTCCATCACCCAAACAGGTGCGCAAACAGGAATGCCGACAAAAGAGGAGATACAAGATTTCCTCGAAGAAATGAAAGCTAATTCATAGGAGGGGAACCAAATGACGACTAATGATTCTTATAGATGGGTTGGGGATTTTCCGAAAATAGGAATAAGACCTGTCATTGATGGCCGCCAAGGTGGAATTCGTGAATCTTTGGAAGATGTGACAATGAATATGGCAATATCCGTTTCTAATTTATTGGCAGAAACCCTTCGATACCCAGATGGAACTCCTGTCACCTGTATTATAGCCGATACAACCATCGGTGGAGTGGCGGAAGCAGCCAAGTCAGCCGCCAAATTTAGAAAAGAAGGTGTCGATATTACCATTACGGTTACTCCTTCCTGGTGTTATCCAACGGAAACGATGGACCAAGACCCACAAACGATCAAAGCGATCTGGGGGTTTAATGGAACGGAAAGACCGGGAGCTGTTTATTTAGCAGCGGCGACGTCTGCCCATAATCAAAAAGGATTACCAGTATTCAACATTTATGGTCGTGATGTGCAAGAAATGGATGATACAACGATTCCCCAAGATGTTCAAGAAAAGTTGCTTCAGTTTACTCAATCAGCGTTAGCTGTTACTTTGATTCGAGGCAAAAGCTATCTATCTATGGGCTCTGTTTCTATGGGAATCGCAGGTTGTATTGTCGATGAGCCTTTTTTCCAAAATTACTTAGGAATGAGAAATGAATATATTGATATGAGCGAGTTTATTCGTCGAATGCAATTTAATATTTTCGATGAATCAGAGTTTGATATTGCTCTGAAGTGGGTGAAAGAGAATTTCACTTTAGGGAAGAATGTAAACCCGCCTGAGCTGCATAGATCACAAGAACAGCAAGAGGAAGATTGGAAAACGGTTGTTAAAATGACGTTGATTGCTAGAGACTTAATGGTTGGTAACCCCAAATTAGCGGAAAAAGGCTATAAAGAGGAAGCTTTAGGACGAAATGCCATTGCAACTGGATTTCAAGGACAGCGTGCTTGGACGGATTTTATGCCGAATGGAGACGTCATGGAAGCCATTCTTTCTTCTTCCTTTGATTGGAATGGGATTCGAGAACCGTATATTGTGGCAACAGAAAACGATACATTAAATGGAGTCACGATGTTGCTAGGTCACCTAGTCACAAATGCGGCTCAGATTTTCGCAGATGTTCGTACATACTGGAGTCCGGAAGCGGTCAAGCGAGTGACTGGTAAGGAAATGCAAGGCCGAGCATCAAATGGAGTGATTCATTTAATTAATTCTGGCCCAGCTTCTCTTGATGGAACAGGTCAACAAGAAAAAGACGGATTACCTGCCATGAAGCCGTTTTGGGAAATCTCAGAAGAGGAAGCTAGAAAATGCCTAAATGCTACTGAATGGTGTCAAGCAGTGGACTTCTTCCGTGGTGGAGGCTTTTCAACGGACTTTACCACACGTGGGGAAATGCCTGTTACGATGGCAAGAATCAATATTGTTCATGGAATTGGACCGGTATTACAGTTAGCGGAAGGCTACACAGTGGAACTTCCTGAGGATATCCACGATGTGTTAGATGAGAGAACCAATTCAACTTGGCCAACCACCTGGTTTGTACCAAACCTAACGGGCCAGGGTGCGTTCAAGGATGTGTATTCAGTGATGTACAACTGGGGATCGAACCATGGAGCCATCAGTTACGGGCATATTGGAAGCGAATTAATCACCATTGCGTCGATGTTAAGAATACCTGTATCCATGCATAATGTTGCGCAGGATCGTATCTTCCGTCCAAGTGCGTGGAGTGCCTTCGGGATGGAGGATTTAACAAGTGCTGACTTCCGAGCATGCCAAGCATTTGGTCCTCTGTATAAGTAAAGGGAAGTTGGAAGGAGTGATCTACTCGTGACGGAGAGGTATGTAATAGGTGTTGACTTTGGCACAGAGTCAGGAAGAGTGTTACTCGTTGACGTGAAGACGGGTCAGGAAATCGCCACTCATGTGACTCCCTACACCCATGGAGTGATGGACGAATTTTTACCCGATGGAACTCCTTTAGGAAAAGACTGGGCTTTACAGGATCCAAGTGATTACTTACAGGTTTTATACCAATCGATACCAGAAGTGATTCAAACATCAGGTGTAAGACCAGACAAAATCATTGGAATAGGGATCGACTTTACATCATCAACCGTTTTACCTTTAGACAAAGAAGGTCAACCTTTATGTTTTGATCCTAAATGGAAAGCAAACCCTCATAGCTGGGTGAAGTTATGGAAACATCATGCCGCACATGAGGAGGCGGACATTTTCACTCGTGTGGCGATCGAGAATGGGGAGGACTTTATCAAGCGATATGGTGGGAAAATTTCTTCAGAGTGGCTCTTTCCAAAAGTGTATCATATGTTGCGAGAGGCTCCTGAAGTATACGAAGCCACCGACCTTTTCATAGAAGCGTGTGACTGGCTTACCTATCAATTAACAGGGAATTTATCGCGGAGTAGCAATACTTGTGGATATAAAGCATTTTGGAATTATAAAACGGGATATCCGGATTCATCTTTTTTTAGAAAAGTAGACCCCCGACTAGTAGGAATTCTAGATACGAAGATGCGTGGGACGGTACTCTCAATCGGAGAAAAAGCAGGGGAACTTACCAATAAAATGGCTCAACGACTTGGGCTCTTACCCGGTACAGCAGTTGCGGTGGGTATCATTGATGCGCATGCTAGTGTACCAGCAGTAGGAGCGGTCCAGCCTGGGCAAATGGTGATTGCATTAGGAACCTCCACGTGTCATATGTTAACAACCAATCAAGAAAAAGAGATAGAAGGCATTTGTGGATTAGTGAAAGATGGAATCATACCAGGCTACTACAGTTACGAAACCGGGCAGGTAGCAGTGGGAGATGCCTTTGCTTGGTATGTGGATCACGCCACTCCAGAATATGTGACTCAAGAGGCCAAGAGTAAGGGAATAACAACCCATGAACTCTTAGAAGAAAAAGCATCCATCTATCAGCCTGGTGAATCTGGTATTCTAGCACTTGATTGGTGGAATGGAAATCGGTCGGTTTTAGTGGATGCCAATCTAACGGGGATGATCGTCGGGCTAACCATTAATACGAAACCAGAGGAAATTTATCGTGCGTTATTAGAATCAACGGCATTTGGTACGAGAAAAATCATCGATAACTTTACCGATGAAGGAATTGAGGTTAACGAAATCTTCGCCACTGGAGGGCTTCCACAACGAAATCAATTATTGATGCAAATCTATGCGGATGTAACGAATCGAGAAATAAAAATCGCGGATTCACAGCAAACAACGGCTTTGGGAGCTGCCATGTATGCGACTGTCGCATCAGGGAAAGCGAATGGTGGTTATGACAATCTTATGGAAGCAGCGAAGCATATGTCCAGAGTAAAAGAGAAGTCGTATGTACCCGTTCCAGAGAACGTCGAAAGATATCATGAGATGTATAGACTCTATCTTGAACTGCATGATTTCTTTGGAAGAGAGCATAAAAATATAATGTACACTTTAAAGAATAATAAAGGACATATAGTCGGAACAATGGTTTAATAGTAAATGTGTTTACCTCGAATAGGTAGACGCATTTTTTTCTGGTAAAATTTCGGTGAAAAATATACAATTTTTGGTGTGATAATAGTACTTGAAAGAAAAAATTGATGCAATGTGGAAATACGATGAGTTCCGAAGAAGAAAGTAACAATAAATATCCGTTTTAAGAAGAGACTAAATCCATTTGAATATTCAGAAGACACTGTTAAATGTACGAGTATATCCACCTTGAATTAGTCCTAGAATGGATGAGAAGTATTAGAATAAGAACATATGTAACGGGACTGGCGTTGCCTTTCATTGGTTGTACCGTAATTGAATTGACCGGTTCAACGATAAAAAGACATTCGTTAGTGACTGCTATTCTATTCACTTCCGGCTTTAGGTTTTGTGAAAACCTTCCCGTTGTTTAACTCACACCAATTTTCTAACTCGTCATAAGTTTCCTTGGTTCCGTATTTTGCTAAAAATTCATCCTTTGTTACGAATACTTCCATTAATCCATTTTCTATTAATGTGATCATTCGATAAGGGTTTTGTTCAAACACCTTAGAGACGGCTATTAATTCACCTATATGTACAATGTTGGATATATTTTCCATTATGTCATCTCCTTTTATAGTTAGAGATAATTAAATAATATGTGTACAACTTCAGTAAAATATTCAAATGTTATTGATAAACTTAAACTAACTGGAAGGATAATAGTTCGGTGTAATTACACGCTATTTTATTATGAATCGGGTTCTTCCATCCAAAGAGTTCATCCAAAGTTCTTGTAAAAAAACAAAGAAAAAACCCGATAAAGTTTATCCGGGTAATGGGTTTACTATAATGTTTGTTTTTCACGTAAATAACAAAGAAGTTCGTCTTCACTAAGAGGGTGGCTAACATAGTAACCTTGAAGCATGTCACATCCGTTCTCAGTTAGGAATTTTGCTTGTTCAGATGTTTCTACCCCTTCGCCAATAACCTGTAACCCTAATTGATGTGCCATAAAAATAATCATGGTGGCGATATCTTGATCCTCTTTATTTTGTGAAATATCTTTAATGAAAGAGCGATCAATTTTTAAAATATTAATAGGAAAAGACCTTAAATAACTAAGGGAGCTGTAACCTGTTCCAAAGTCATCAATGGAAATAGAAATACCGAGAGTCTTTAATTCCTTGAGTATCACTGTTGTAAGTTGAACGTCTGCTGTCATACTCTCTGTAATTTCAAAATGTAATCTTTCCGGGTTTATCCGCTTGTTTCTAATGATGTTCGCCACCATAGCCACAAAATTGGGTTGGTAAAACTGACGAATAGAAAGATTCACGGCTACGTTAATATGGTGATATCCGTTTGACGCTAACATCTGCAATTGTCTACAAGCTTGTTCAATAACCCATGTTCCAATCGGGATGATCAATCCATTCTCTTCTGCAATAGGAATGAACTTTGCAGGTGGAATCCATCCCATTAATGGGTGATTCCAACGCAGCAACCCTTCAATCGAAAGGACCTTATTAGACTGTAGATCAATAATTGGTTGAAAATAGAGGGATAACTCATTTTTATAAAGAACCTTCCGCAACTCGTTCTCTATCTTCAGTTGTTCTTCTTGCTCTTTGTCCATATTCATATCATAAAACCGAAATGTGTTTCTACCATCCTTTTTGGCTTGATACATGGCAACATCAGATTTTCGAATTAACTCACTTTCATGTTGACCATCTTCTGGATACATACTAATTCCAATACTAGGCGTCACAAATATTTCTTTCCCGTTTATCTGAAAAGGGGTAGATAAAATATGAAGAATACGGTTTGAAATCTTTTCTACTTCATTTCTTTTGATATTGTCGAGGAGTACGATAAATTCATCTCCTCCTTGTCTTGCAGCTGTATCATGAAGACGGATACTTGTTTTTAGACGGTCGGCGACTTCCTTTAAAAGGAGGTCACCATAGTCATGACCAAGTGTGTCATTGATAACTTTAAACCGATCCAAATCAATAAATAAAAGGGCAGAGCTTTTATTCTTTCCAAGGGCGTATGACGTTTGCAGATCAAACAGACGACGATTGGGAAGACCCGTTAATTCATCATGGTAGGCCATATAGTTGATTTTTTCTTCGGATTCATAATGTTGGATCGCTAGGCTGGTTAAATAAGTAGCCTTTTCAATAACCATCATGTCCATTTGATTGGGTTTTTTTGGTTCGTTATAATAGACGGCAAATGTACCTAATGTTTGAGAATGATTGTCTAATACCGGATATGACCAGCATGCCCGTAAATTATGTTTAAGAGCAATGTGTCTATGTTCATTCCATAGAGAATCTTTTTCTATATCTTCCACAATTACGGGTCTTTGACTATAGGCGGCTGTACCACATGAACCGCTCGCCGGGCCAACACCCACTCCGAGTTGAATAAAATCATTATATTCAAGTGGCAAACTAACAGCTGTGCCTTTTTTAAGATATTCAAGACTATGATCCATTAATAAAATCGAACATAGACTTCCAGTAAGTACATCCTCCATAAAAAGTACAATAGCATCTAACACTTCCTTTAGTGAGTATCCTTTAGCCACCATTTCTAAAATTTTATTTTGGCCGTCTAGAAGTTTTTTCGTTCTCTTTTCTTCTGTAATGTCCTTAGCAATTCCAACCACACCTTTTATTTCGCCATCACTGATCATCGGTATGGCGGCTACGGAAAGATTCACCACATGTCCATTTTTATGATTAATGGACGTTTCAAATCTGGATCTTTCACCGTTTAAAGCTGCTTCACCAAAGTGACGGACGGTGAGAGGCAGATCATCTGCACGAATCAGATTTTGAAATGTTTGACCTATCATCTCTTCTTCGGAATATCCAGATATTTCTAAAAACGCATCGTTAAGAATGGTAAATCTTCCTTCAAGGTCCATCCCGTAACTGGCATCTTGATTATGTATAAATAAAGTATTATAGACTTCATTGGCAGCCTGACTATCAATTAATTTCTTCATTACTCTCATCCTTTGAATGATCTAATCCTATTTTACTACAATTCCTCTTTCATCAATATAGGGTATGAGTTGACATTGTTGTTATATTAGGGTAATTAACGAAGTGAATTTGTTCTTCCAGTTTTGTCACTCCGTCTTAGGA
>WTKE01000080.1:0-6763 GCA_011524525.1 Bacillus sp. (in: firmicutes)
AACTTTGCCAAGGTATAGTAAAAGACGAATCTCGTGAAGAATATAAAAAAATTAATTTTTATCATAAATAACACGATTATCTAGTTAATATATATGTTTTATTTGTAGTAAAAGATGTCTAATCTCAGATAAAATTAGAAAGAATAATTGAGAATAAGAGTGTTTAGGGATTTATAGATGAGAATCTAGTAGTGGGTGAAAACATAGCATTTGTCTTCAAATGAATTTTCTTTGATACAATAAGATGACTAGCATTAATAGATAAGAGGTGGGTGTATTGGATCATAAAACATTGAATAAGATCCGAAAAGGAATAGCTCAAGGATTAAAATACGAGAGAGAGCTACAAGAAAAAAGGGAGCAGAAGTTGTGGAGACATGTAAGTGAGCCTTCTCAATTAGAAAGTATGCTTAACTCTCTTTCAAAAACAGAATTAGATAAAATACGTAAAAATCTTGAACTGAAAGGAATCAGTGGCTTGAATAAGGGTGATCTAATAAAGGAATTGGTCATTGCTATTCCAAACCATCTACCCAAGATTCTTTCTAGATTTGACAAAGAAAGGTATGTACTTTTAAAAGATATAGTAAAAAGCTCCGGGAAGCTCCCATTGCCAAGGAATATAACAGTAAACAAAGTGGAGTCTTTGATGACTTGGGGAGTAATCTTTCCCATCCAATTAGACGGCAGAAGGGGATTAGCTGTCCCTAGTGAAATTATAGAACAATTTCATGTGTTAGAGGGCCAGGAATTTCAAAAACTTTATGACAGAAATACAGAGTGGATTCATCTTACTCAAGGGTTGCTTTATTACAATGGGATTATGAGCCCTAGAGTGGTAGTTAACCAGGTGAGTGACATATTGAACAAAGAAATAGATTTCTTAGAGTTTTTACAGGTATTTATTTTTGCAAGCGACTATTATAGGCAAACTTATAAATCAGGCTTTGGTCTAGTGGATAGGAGGGTGTTCGACCAGAGGGAGATTTTTGTTGAAATTGAAAATCGTCCAAGTATAAACTATTTCCCTTTTACAAAACAAAAACTATTAAAAGCAGGGAAGCCAGGTTATGTTGAAAAAACAAGAGAAATGAACAGCTTGATGCTTTTTTTACAAGAATATTATGAATTGACTATTGAAGAAAGGGAGGATCTCGCAGAGCAATTAAATATTATGATATTTAATGATGGTAGTTTAAACCAAGCAGTCAAGTATTTTGAACAGCGGTTCGAATTTCCTGATTTAGAATTCGTTCATGGTCTCGCTCATCATCTGACCGAGTTATTTAATCACTCAAGACGATGGATCTTGAAAGGTCATACTCCGAGGGAAATCTCTCAAGGAAGCCAATCAAAGAGTGCTTCACCTGCCGTACTAGCTAATCCTCAGCCTTCATCTAATGTGGTTGACTTCAACAGTCGGAAGGCAATTGGTCGTAACGATCCATGTCCATGTGGAAGTGGGAAAAAATATAAGAAGTGTTGCGGTAATTCTTGATAGTATAGAGAAGTTAGGTAAGGTTGAGGTGAACCGGGGTGATTTAGTGCCCGTATATACCAGAAATTAGTAGAATGAGGGCACTAAATTTTTATTTAGCGCCCATGAATACCAGATATTAGTAGAATGAGAGCACTAAATTTTTATTTAGTGCCCATGAGTACCAAAATTTAGTAGAATACAGTCACTAAATCTCAGTTTAGTGCCCACGAATACCAAAATTTAGTAGAATTAAGTAACTAAATCTCCATTTAGGCAACCATAGAAACCAAGATTCAGTAGATTAAAGTCTTGAATTAAATCCTCCCCTAGCACCTACACATACTGATCCCGACCAGATAACATCCCAAATACCGTTAATATAACCGAAACAACAATCAGCATAATTAGAGGAACAGTCCATGCATGTGTGAGGTCGTATAAATATCCAATAAACAAAGGGCCGACTGCTGCTAGAACATAGCCTGTTGATTGGGCCATTCCCGATAAAGCTGCCGTCTGTTGGCCGGTTTGGGTACGGAGCCCTATATAAGTAAGAGCCAAGGGAAAGCTTCCGCCTAACGCAATCCCAATAAAGATGATACTAATAATGAGAACTGGATAAGCTGAACCGAATAATAATCCGCTATAACCTAGAACAGCAAACAGTCCTAGGAAAAAAGAGAGCCACACCTGTGACTGAAATCGAGCAGCAAGGACAGGGATAACAAAGCTAGCGGGTAATCCTACGAGCTGTGTAAAGGATAGCAGCCATCCTGCTGTTATGATGCTTATTCCATGGCTATGTAAGATTTCCGTTAACCACGAAATGGTGACATAAAAGGAGAACGACTGAAAACCCATGAATATTGCGATTTGCCAGGCAAGTGATGAACGCCACATCTGCTTGGAAGACATTTTTTGCTTTTGATGGATTTCGCTTTTCCCATCTTTTCTATACTTAAAAAGGAACCCCCACAAGATAAGAGCCATAATGACTGGAATCCCCCAGACAATTTGTGCTCCCTGCCAACCAAGATCCCAATCAACGGCTAAAGGAATGCTGATTCCTGATGCCAAAGAAGCAACCAATCCCATGGATGTAGAATAAACACTTGTCATCAGCCCAAACTTTTTGGGGAAACGTTCCTTCACTACCGCGGGCAAAAGGACATTGCCTATCGCGATACCTAAACCGACCAAAAGTGTCCCAGTAAAAAGTAAAAGTGGCGTAGGAATCGAGCGAATGGAAATGCCGATCAAAAGAGTGGTTAACCCAATCAGTAAGGTCCGTTCATTTGTCAGCCGAGCGGCTATTTTAGGAACAAGAGGGGACATAACGGCAAATACAAGTAACGGCAGACTCATCAATAGTCCTGCACTCCAGTGTGCTAGTCCAACATCCTCTTGAATCATTCCAACCAAAGGGCCTAAGGATGTAATGGCTGGACGTAGGTTAAATGCAATAAGGACAATCCCAGCGATCAACAAATAGATATAATTTGAATGAGAATATGCCTTCGTTTTAAGTAATTCCATATAGTAATCCTCCATAAGCAAACTTTCTACAGTATAGCATAAATGAATTTCGCTAGGGGTAAAAACAAGTGCCAGCCACCTTAGCCTTATCATGCCCTATAAAAATTACTTTTTAAAAAAGGTTCGACTGTTACAGGAAACCCATATATATAAGAATAAAAAAGTAACAGGAGAAAAAACATTGGATAAACAAAATAGCCAATTTAGATGGGTTGTCTTTGCTACTGTACTGTTTACTTATTTGTTAATGGCGAGCCAGCGAACTGCCCCAGGACTGATCACCGACCAAGTGATGAGAGATTTCCAGGTTACTGCCTCCACGATCGGGTTACTGACTAGTATCCAATTCTTTGTCTATACAGGTTTGCAAATTCCAATGGGAATTTTCGCCGATCGATATGGCCCTAATTTTTTCCTAATTGTTGGTGCGATCCTTACTGGTGTAGGGACGATTATTTATAGTCTTGGTACACATGAATTTGTTTTGTTTTTTGCGAGAATATTGACGGGTACGGGAGATGCGACCATCTGGGTCAATATGGTGTTAATATTAGGGCAATGGTTTAATCGGAAGGAATTTGTTCGCTTAATAGGTCTTGCGGGTATGACAGGGAGCTTGGGTTTCCTTTTAGCGACGGTCCCATTCTCTGCTTGGATTAGCTTCCTTGGCTGGAGGACCGCCTTTTTTTCAGCAGGATTGCTATTATGTCTATGCGGCCTACTCCTTTATCTGATTCTTTTAAAAAAACCAAAACAACTTTTTCTGACAGATTCGGCATCTGCAAAAAGCGAGATGCCAAGAGAAAAAACACTAACTTTACTACGAAGAACTTTTTCAAATCGGCAGGTATGGGCGTTATTCTGTTGTCATTTCGGAGTTGTCGGTGCATATGTAGGATTTATCGGTTCCTGGGCTGTACCGTATGGCATGACGGTGTATGGTATGACGCGATCAGACGCGAGTCAGTTTATCATGATTGGTTTGATTGGGGCATTGATCGGGGCGCCTCTAGCTAGTTGGATTTCAAGTCGGTTAGGAACGATTAAACGCCCTTATGTGATCGTTCATATCCTTACTATGTTGGGGTGGGTTTTCTTTCTGCTCTTTCATGGAAATCCGCCTGTTTTCATGCTTTACTTGCTGTTTTTTGTAATTGGCTTTGGTTTCGGGGCAAGTGCCTTAACGTTTGCACTCGTTCGGCAAACGTTTCCGATGATGGAAGCAGGAATTGTCTCTGGCGTTGCCAATACAGGGGGATTTCTAAGTGCGGTCCTGCTGCCAAGTATTTTCGGAATCGTGTTAGATCATTTTCAATCTACTTTAGGTAGTGTTGGTGATGGATACTATTACGGATTCATCACACCCGTTGTTTTTTCTATGATTGGGTTGATTGGAGTGAGTTTGGTTAAGGAAAGACGTCAGGAGACTGAAGGTATAACCAGTATGAAGTCTACGTAAAGGGTTTTGCTTAATACAGAATTTGTCATGAAAGATTTTTGCACTCTTTTTTCATAATAAGAAAAAAGGAGTGATACATATGGCAAAGCGAAATGGCAAAACAGACGCACAGCAAAAGAATAAGCAAGGGTTTGATTCAAGTAAAACCGATACAGAGTTTGGTAAAGAGCATGGAAGTGCGGCTGCAAATCGGGCGCACAAAGAGAAAGCAAAAAAAGAAAAAGCATCCAAAAATCAAGGCGAGTGGAAAGGGATGCATTAATTCATTGTTATAGCCATATCTAAAGACTCTCTTACACATTAGGAGGGTCTTTTTTACTTATTGAATTCTAGGAGGAAAAAGTGAAGTGGTACAGAATAAATTGTAGAGTAGGATTATTTTTATACAGTTATCGGTGAACAGACAGGGGGACAAAAAGGTGAAATCAGTAGCAGTATATTGCGGGTCGAGTAATGGTTCTTCAGGTGTGTATATCGAAGAGGCGAAAAAGCTAGGAAAAGAACTGGCTAAAAGAAACATTACACTTATATATGGTGGTTCAAGTATAGGACTAATGGGTGCGGTTGCTGACTCTGTATTAGAGATGGGAGGAAAAGCAATAGGGGTGATGCCAAGATTTTTAGATAATCGAGAAATCTCTCATAGAAGCCTGTCAGAACTTCTTGTCGTAGAGACGATGCATGAAAGAAAGGCAAAGATGGTCGAGTTAGCCGATGGATTTATTGCTTTGCCAGGTGGTGCTGGAACTATGGAAGAATTCTTTGAAGTGTATACTTGGGCACAGGTAGGGTTACATAAAAAGCCAATTGGTCTTCTAAATACGAATAGATATTATGATCCTCTTATAGCCTTACTTAATCATATGAATAAGGAACAGTTCCTACAGGATCAATACCGATCGATGGCACTTATTGCTGAGCACCCGGCAGGACTGCTTGATCAGTTTAGGAATTATGAATCTCCTCCAGTAAAAACGTATTAACTGAAAGTTGTTGAAGTAATTCATATAGAAGAAAGGGGATAACAATGATGAAATTTGTTTTAGCCCCCGATTCCTTTAAGGAGAGTATGACAGCAAAACAAGCCGCCTTAGCAATGGAAAGAGGGATAAAAAAAGTGTTTCCTGACGCCGAATGTGTCATTGTCCCAATGGCGGATGGTGGAGAGGGAACCGTGGAATCACTGGTTAGCTTGGAAAATGGTCGGTTGCTCACGACGGAAGTAGCCGGACCTTTAGGAGATAAAGTAGTTGCGGAATATGGAATGGTAGAAAAGACAGCTATTATTGAAATGGCAAGTGCGAGTGGCTTACAGTTGGTTAAGCCAGTCGATCGAAATCCCTTAGTGACCACTAGCTACGGAACGGGACAGCTCATCAAACATGCCTTAGATCAAGGGGCAGATCGGATTTTGATCGGAATTGGTGGAAGTGCAACCAATGATGGTGGTGTAGGCATGCTTCAGGCACTAGGAGTTTCGTTTAAAGACGAAACAGGTGCTGAGCTACCTTTTGGAGGTGGTGCTTTAAGCAGGTTACATTCAATTGATGTAAGTGGATTAGATCCTAGAATGAAGGATGTCCAAATGGATGTGGCTTGTGATGTGACCAATCCTTTAACGGGAGAAAATGGAGCTTCTGCTATTTTTGGACCGCAAAAAGGAGCCACACCGGTAATGGTGCAACAACTGGATGAAAACCTCGCTCATTATGCCGAGCTTATTCAAAAAGAGCTTGGTCAGGATGTAGCCACTATGTCTGGGGCTGGTGCAGCAGGAGGTCTTGGGGCGGGACTCATGGCCTTTTTAGATGCAAGACTACTAAAAGGAATCGATTTGGTGATTGAATTTACGGGACTCGAGGAAAAAGTCGAGGGGGCAGATTTTGTTTTTACCGGTGAGGGAAGCATTGATCATCAAACACTGTATGGAAAAACCCCCTTTGGAGTTGCTTCGGTTGCAAACCGATTTGATATTCCAGTCATTGCGTTTGCCGGACGGGTGGGAGAAGGAGTAGAAATATTGTACGAAAATGGGTTTACTGCGATTTTTGGAATTGTAAATGGAGTCACTTCTTTGGAAGATGCATTAGGCTCTGGAGAAACCAATCTTTGTAGAACCGTGGAAAATGTTTGTAGAGTATTGATGTAGGTTAAATGATGTAAGGGTAGCTGTGGTTGGTTGACAGCTGTTCTTTTTTTTAGGTGGTAATGGGGAATCGCAAATAAATTTCTGGAATCGCAAATATATTTTCAGAATCGCAAATAAATTATTAGAATCGCAAATATAT
>WTKE01000080.1:6863-14488 GCA_011524525.1 Bacillus sp. (in: firmicutes)
AATCGCAAATAAATTATTAGAATCGCAAATATATTTTCAGAATCGCAAATAAATTTCAGAAATCGCAAATATTTTCCCAGGATCGCAAATAAATTCTAAAAATCGCAAATAAATACCGAAAAGGAGGGAGCCCAAAGGAAAAAATCAGCCAAAATGAGGTTTCATTCTATTAAATACCCCTCCAGAGCTCCAAAAATTTCAAAAATGTATCTCCATCTAGAGTATGCTCGAAAGAAAGTACTAAGCTACCATGGTAAATCGCTGCCTATAGTGGCTTTTTCTAATAGGTAGAGCCTATCAATCCCTCCTAAAATATCAATTAGTCTTATGCTTTTGACGGGATTATAATTACTTTATAGAACTTGTGAAGTATTGAGCAACATAAGTCAAAATATGTGAATAATTGAGCAAACATTATAGGAGGGCTAAAAAATGTCAAATTACGAAAAGCTTTTTTCACCAATAACGATTCAAAGAATGACGTTGAAAAACCGTATTGTTATGCCTCCAATGGGAACGAATTTTGCAGGGCCGAACGGAGAAATCACAGATGAACATATATCATATTACGAGCAACGAGCGAAAGGTGGAACAGGATTAATTATTCTTGAGAATGCGTGCTTGGCGTTTCCACTCGGATCAAACGGAACAACACAGCTACGAATTGATGAAGACCGATTTATTCCAGGCTTATATCGATTAACTGAAAGATTGCATAAGCATGGAGCATCTGTAGCGGTTCAGATTAACCATGCAGGTGCGTCTGCGGTACCTGATCGAATTGGTGGTCAGCCGGTGTCATCTTCTAATATACCATCGAAGACGGGTGGCGCGATTCCGAGATCTCTTGAAAAGGATGAGATATTAGAAATCGTGAATCAGTACGGAAAGGCAGCGAAGAGAGTAGTGGCTGCTGGCTTTGATGCGGTAGAAATCCATGCAGGACACTCGTATCTTCTTTGCCAATTCTTATCTCCTGTGTACAACAAGCGTACAGATGAGTTTGGGGGAAGTTATGAAAACCGTGCAAGAATTGTTCGAATGGTGATTGACCGTATTCGTGAAGAAGTAGGTCCATTTTTCCCAATTAGCTTACGATTTAGTGCGGAGGAATTTGTAAAGGGTGGCAACACATTAGAAGATACATTAAATATCCTTGAGTATGTAAGTGAAGGAGTGGATATTTTTAATGTGTCTGCTGCACTGAACGATACGCTTCAATTCCAAATTGACCAGATGAACCTTCCTGATGGTTGGCGTTCTTATATGGCAAAGGCAGTAAAAGATAAATTCAATAAGCCAACGATCGCAACAGGAAATGTTCGGAATCCACAAATAGCGGAATCCCTTTTACAAAATGAAGAAGCTGACTTAATCGGGATGGGACGTGGCTTGATTGCAGAGCCGAACTGGGTCAAGAAGGTTCAGGCAGGTGAGGAAGAGTTTTTAAGAAAATGTATTTCTTGTAATATTGGCTGTGCAGGACATCGTATTGCATTGAATCGTCCGATTCGCTGTACGATCAACCCGGATTTATTCCATGGTGATGAATACAAGGAAAGAGAAATCACTAGACCAGTGAATGTAGTGGTCATCGGTGGCGGAACAGCTGGGCTTGAAGCGGCTTGTACCGCAGCAGAGGTTGGCTGTACGACCATTCTTTTTGAACAGAAGCCATATTTAGGTGGATTAGCAAGGGAAATTTCTAGACTACCAGAGAAGAAGAGAATTGAGGACTTCCCTAATTACTTGGTCAAACGAAGTGAAAGATTACCGAACTTGATTCCTTTTACAAACACAAAGGCAGATATTCAGCTAATTGCAAGCTATAAGCCGGACGTGATTGTGAATGCAACGGGATCCACGCCTCTTCTTCCACCAATCAAAGGGCTTCACGAGAATATTGACAAGCCGAGTGGAAAGGTGTTCTCGATCTTTGGATTGTTAAAACAGGTGGATTCTTTTAACGAGTTTGTTGGCAAGAAGATAGCCGTTATCGGTGGAGGAGCTGTTGGCTTGGATGTGGTTGAATTCTTTGCTGAAAGAGGAGCGGAAGTGACAATGGTCGAAAGAATGCCACTGGTTGGAAAAGACTTAGACCATATTACGAGAATCTCCATGATGACGATGTTAAAAGAGAGACAGGTAGATGTGCGAGTAGAAACTTCCTTGATGGAAGTAGCGGAAGATCATTTCAAGGTTTCGTACGAGGGTGTTGACTCGACTATTGAATTTGATTACGGGTTTGTTTGCTTAGGTATGAAGGCAGAGAATCCAATCCTTGCCGACCTTCAATCGTATTTCCCGCATATTGAAGTACTCAATATTGGAGATAGCTGGGGAGTTCGAAAAATCATGGACGGTGTAAGAGAAGGAAGAAATATCTTAACCACCCTTGAAAAAATCGGAGCGTTACCAACAGAAGAGATTGAAGATAGAATTCCGGTTTTTGCATAAGAACACTAGTATTCACATATGAAATAGAACATAAAAACGCTTGGTTATCCAAGCGTTTTTTCATTCTGTTTTGAATGGAACATCGTCTCTTGCCATCTATAATAGACATAAATAATGAGGGAAAAAGAGACAAATAGTAAAAAACGCTTCCATGGGGTAATGGTAACTAACTCATAGATATTTAAAACGTCTTGAAACAAATAATGTAAAGGAAAAACAGCAAACATGAAGTCTATAATAATGTTAGTAGTAATATATTTCCAAAACTTCCCGTAAGTAAAATAAAAAACCCATAAAGCGATCACTGGAAAGGCACCAAATACACCAGAAACAAATAAGGGTTTTAACCAAGGAATGATAGTCTCGTTAATTGCCCAATGATTTTGATTATAGGCGACCACATTATAAATAATCATTAAATAAGAGGCACTAAAGGCAGCGGGCATAAAGCGTTTAATATTTTCCTTTTTCATTAAAAATAGGGTGAACCACGGAGCTATTAAAATAACCCATAATAATACTTTATTTAGCAAAGTAATCTACCTCTTTTACTACATAATACTTTTATTATTTCATTCCCTTTCACTATTATCCTTAAAGAAGAATCGTCCTATACAAAAGATGGACTTTTTTCTGTATATTCGAATCTTTTTTGCAGTTTCACCGTAATACTATCAGTAAGGAAAGTGGGGTGAGTGTATGTCAAAAACAAGACGAATGATGACAGGTATTACATCAACAGCTCTTGTTCTAGGTATGGCCGGTTGTAGCTCGGCTACGGAGGAGTACACGTATACAGAGGATATTCCTGATCCACCAGAGGACACAAGCTGTTCAGATTGGGAATGGGATGCAGAAGATGGTGTATGGGAATGTGATGATTACGATTCGAATTATTATGGTCATTATTTTTATGGTGGTCGCTATTACAAAGGAAAAAGTGCTCTTTACGCAAGTAAGGATTATACCGCGTATAAAAACAGCTCTTCTTTTAAAGGAAGTACGTCAAGTGGAACGGTGAAAAATAGTAATGGATTTGGGAAAGGAACAACAAGCTCAGGAGGGTAAGGCCAAGCCCCATTATAGAAAGGGAGATTATACATGAACTTATATTTAAATTTTGCCTCTTACTTAGGAGTGGCAGTCCTTCTGATGATTGCAGGGATCATTTTATTTATGTTTAGTACACCAAAGCTTAGGGAGTTCAAGCTAATCGCTGAAAAGAACGTATCGGCTGCCCTTTTGCTTGGAGGGAAAGTGATCGGTTTAGCGATTGTCCTTGGTGCGGCCGCTGAATATTCGATATCTCTAGTAGATATGGTGATTTGGGGTGCGATCGGAATCATCGCTCAAATTGTGGTGTTTATTTTAGCCGAGGTCATTACGATTCGTTTTAGCATCTCTAAGGCGATTGAGGAAGATAACCGTGCCGTCGGTGTGATGCTGTTGTCACTATCATTGGCAATTGGGATTATTGTAGCGAAATGTCTATCGTACTAAAAGGGGACGATTATGAAACGATTAACGTACTATCTTGATAAGGGAAATGACGAGTATACCCCGCTATACGAGTATACTACTGCATCCGTTGGGGTGGATGAGTTATATGCAAGGCAGCTTTGTACGTATTTTATTATGCGTGGAAGACAGTACGAACTCTTATCTACGGAAATGGACGGAGACGAAGAACAGTTAATCATCAGAGATAGAGGCAGAAATCCGCATGTCTTAGATGAGAAAGGCTATCATGGAAAAGGTCTACATATTGAGATTCGTAGATTTAAAGAGGAAGAGAACTACAAGTTCCTTACCATGATCCGTTGTGAGAGCCATTTTGATGTGATTCGTTATTTGTTGAAAGATATTGTAGATGTACCTGGGCTAGGATTTAAGCAAGTGACTTCTACGGAAATTGACGAAGATCGTGGGGTCTATGTGTTGTACGTGAAAGAGGTTGGAGAGGATTCAGAGTGACTAGTAGTTATCGTGAAAAAAGAAGCCGTTTTTACGGGGGAATTAAGGATTTTTGGGCAGATTTATATGGGGAAGAGTACGCTCTTTACGACATGCATCTGCTTGAAACATCAGTAGTGGATCATATTCGTCTTGTTAGTAATCGAGTGGGTCATATTTTCTTTAAGGTGTGCCGATTGTTGCGTGAAGTACCTGATGAAACCCTTCTTGAAATGGGTTTTCCAAAAGAAACCCTTTCCTTTCTCCGATTAAAAACACATCAAGCTGAGAGCGTGATTTCTCGGCTTGATCTTATCCCAACAAGTGATGGCTACAAGTGTATTGAAATTAATGCAGATACACCGACTTTTATTAAGGAGCTTTTTGCGGTCAATGGGGAGGTGTGCAGAGAGTTTTCAGTGAAAAATCCCAATGACAAGATGGAAGAACGACTACGTCAATCCGTTAGAAGTAGCATTATGGAGGGGCTCAAGGGGAGAGGACTGATTACACCGAATATCGTTTTTACTGCACATGATGACAATACGGAAGATCGTGAAACGGTCAAATATCTTATGCAATTATCAGGACTTCCGGCTAAATTTACCCCGCTTCATCAACTTCAAATACAAAAGGGAATCGGGCTTTTTGATGAGGAGGGAAGCAGAATCGATGTCCTTTATCGTCAGACCTTCCCGGTGGAGAATTTAATTTCCGATCATGACGAAGAGGGAAATCCCATTGGAGTATGGCTATTAGAGTTAGTGGAGCAAGGGGAACTCGTGTTAATTAACCCTCCCTCTGCCTTTTTACTTCAAAATAAAGCGGTACAGGCAGTTATTTGGGGTCTGCATGAGGAAGAGCATCCCTTTTATACAATGGAAGAACACGAATGGATTGAAGCGTACTTCCTTCCCACTTTTTTAGAAGAAGTCCCATTTTTACAAACCAAGCAATCGTTTGTAAAAAAGCCTTCATTCGGAAGAGAAGGGGATACGGTGGAGATCTATAAGAGTAGTGGGAAATTAGCACATGCAAATACCGAACGCAATTATACAAATTATGTGGCTGTTTATCAGAAGTATGTGGAGTCTCAAGCGGTTAGTTTTCAAAGTGAAAAGGGCATACAAACAGGAAAGTTGTTAATTGGCAGTTTTCTCTTGAATGGAAAGTCCGCTGCGCTAGGTTGCCGTGTAGGAGGGGAAATTACGAATAATCTTTCATATTATCTGCCTGTAGGGGTGAAAGGAGGAAACTAGACGTTGTGGATTTTACACCAAATTTATTCGAAGATGTCTAAGCTAAGCTTAACACATGCTGGAATACTGGCCATTCTCCTGATTATTATCAGTAGCGTTACGATGAGAATTCTCGAGCCGGAGACCTTCCCGCGATTTATTGACGCACTTTGGTGGACAATGACCACGCTAGTCACGGTTGGCTATGGTGATTTCTTTCCGGTAACCGATGCAGGGCGGATCTTTACCATGCTCTTAATCTATACATTTGGAATAGGAGCGATGGGGATTATTATTGGGAAGATTTTCGAAAGTCTCAGTCAATACCGGAAACTGAAGGAGGAAGGGAAATTGATTTATACAGGGAAAGATCATTACATATTAATTAGTCCTTCCAAGGAAAAGCTTGAGAAGGTGATGGGTGAGATTTTTACGAGTGAACGCTCAAGAGATATCGTTGTTGTGGATCATGCCGACAAACTACCATTGGAAGATGATCGACTTCATTTTGTAAGTGGAAACCCAGCAGAAGAAGAAGTTTTGATGAAGGCCAATATTTTAGAGGCGAAATCAGTGGCTATTTTTTCAGATGACCGAAATGACCATGCCGAGTACTCTGATGGTAAAACTCTGTTAACGGCTTCTCGTGTGGAGCATTTGTCAAAGAAATACGACAGAAATATATATACAATCGTGGAAGTAAAAAAGGATAATCATATTGCCTTGTTTGAGCATGCCAAGGTCGATGAGTTTATATTATCAAATGACTCGGTTTCTAGATTAATTGCCCAGGCTGCGATCAATCACGGTTCGAGCCGACTGTTCAAGCAGATGCTAAGCAATACAGACGGGGAAAATATTTATGAAATCACAGCAAAATCTGAATGGAAAACCTATAAGGATGCGGCGATGGAGCTGTTCGACAAAGGAGCGACTCTATTATCGGATGGCAGTTCGCTTGATGTGGCAAGGCGTCATAAGGAGAATATTCCTGAAGGTTCCAAGCTGTTTATTATTTGTGATGATGCAACCTACCGTAAGATTGTTGGATAATCAAGAAAGGCTCACACCCCATGAATGAGGAGTGAGCCTTTTATATTTACGTCCAATTCACAGATTGACCTACTTCAATATGAAACCTTGAAATCGTTCCAGGAGGAAGCTCGAGAACAGAATGTGCTTGTTTGATTGGAAGCACAAATTTCCATGGTTTCAAGTGTTCTACTAAATGAACCACTCGATGATGTTGATCGAGGAAAACGGCGTCAATCGGAAAATACATAAAGCACATATGAATGGAGTTACAAGGTGCAATCCACAAACCTTCCTCATGCAACGGCTGCTTTCGAAACATCAAGCCTATTAACCTAGAACCAAATGACTGAGCTTTCCTTATAGAATAAGGAATCGTTCGATATATATTACTCTTTTTCACTACATACACCTACATAACCTCCTATGAACCGACGTTAAATTTGTAGTTGATTTTATTATAAAATTTCTTAATACCGAACATTGTCGAAAAATGATGGTATAAAAAATAAAAAAATTGGAATAAAAGTATTTACAAGTTCGTTATAAAGAACTATTATGTAATTACAAGGTAGTTCACTAAAACGAACAACCAGTAACACTATATTGTACAAGCAGTGTAGTGGAAAATACTTAAAACCAAATTGGAGGAATTTAAAATGATGAACAGATTAGCAGCGAAAGTAGCAGTGAAGATGATGGGATTAAAGAAGGATGAGCAAGGTCAGGGGATGGCTGAGTATGGGTTGATTATAGTGGGGGTTGCAGTTTTATGTGCAGGTGCTTTTGTAGTGCTCGGAGGAAAAATTGAAACATTAATTGAGGGAATTAATTTCACAAATACTACACCATAAAAAATAATAGATACTATTTAAAAATTACCCCACTAAGCCAAGTGGGGTAATAATCTATTTAAATGAGGGATTTGTATGGTAAATGGAATAC
>WTKE01000078.1 GCA_011524525.1 Bacillus sp. (in: firmicutes)
CATTTTATTCTCATTACAATATTATAACAAATGAAATGTGATATCAACTCTTATGAACCTCTTCTCGACATATTACTTACCTATTTTTTTCTCCGACCATCTTTTCTATGTACGATACCATTGGCTAAACAAAAAAACCAGTGGAAATCACCACTGGCACCTTTTTCTTCTATATATTATATAAGCTACTAGGCATGACCCCTGCGGTCCAAATCAGCAATCATTCTTTGACTTTGCAGATAATTTTGTTGCCTTGCTTTTTCAATTTTCATTCTGACCTTATGCCTTCGACTGTAGGTTTCATATCCCACTCCATGAGCTCCATACATCGCCTTTTCCATCTCACTCGTATAGTTCAACCTTAGTTGACTGATAGTGAATCCATCCCTTCTGAATATCGATTTATTCGACTCTTTTGGTCACATCAATCGTAACACAGGTCAAATCTTTGGAACAAAGCCGAAAAAACACGATATTAAAGGATGAATACGTCTAAGACTTTGTTAGAAAAACTCACCTTATGATTTCCAGTGTTTTCTTGCCAAATACTCTCGATATGAGCTTAACTCACTGTTTTAATTGATTGAAGTCATCCATAGTATCTTGTACAAGGGTAACAGCTTGGCTGAGTGCTGCTCCCCCACCAAATGCTGCAGTCACCCCAACTGCTTCAAGAATTTCTTGTTCAGTTGCCCCTTGATCCATACATCCTTTGATATGGTAGATGATGCAATATTCATCCTGAGAATATAAGCTAATTCCTAGCGCAATTAATTGCTTTTGTTTTTGAGACAATACCCCTTCTTTAAAGCACGCTTCTGTGAAAGAATTAAAATGGCTAGCGATATCTGGCATTTTTTGAGTAAACGTGCCAAGTCCTAGTTTATAATCATGTAAAGCTTCTTCACTCGGATTACTTGCAATAAATCCTTGATCCATTTGTCCCACTCCAGTCTTCAAGTTATGTAGTTTCACATCTGTTAGTATCCTTGAAATCACGCAAATTATTACATAAAAAAAAGATGCCTCTTTAAGAGACACCTGCATTTTATATTATTCTGATACTGGTACTACAGCACCTTCGTATTTTTCAAGGATGAAGTCTTGGATCTCTTTTGAGTGTAGCACTTCAACTAAAGCTTTGATTGCTTCAGAGTTTTCGTCGCCTTTACGAACAGCGATTACGTTTACGTATGGAGACTCTTTGTCTTCAATTGCAATCGAATCTTCAATAGGATTCAGACCTGCATCGATTGCATAGTTTGAGTTGATAAGTACTGCATCACCTTCATCATTGTTATAGATTTGTGGTAATAATGATGCTTCGTACTCTGTATCAAAGTGAAGATTTTTAGGATTTTCTGCAATATCTTCAACTGTTGCTTCAACGTTATTTACGCCTTCTTTAAGAGTGATTAATCCTTCTTTTTCAAGCATTGTTAAAATACGACCGTGGTCTGCCACTGAGCTGCTCATGATGATATGTGCTCCTTCTGGAAGCTCATCTAAGCTCTTGTACTTTTTAGAGTACACACCCATTGGTTCAATGTGAATTCCACCTGCATTAGCAAAATCATAGCCATGCTCAGCCATTTGAGACTCAAGGTAAGGAATATGTTGGAAATAGTTTGCATCTAGATCACCAGATTCTAACGCTTGGTTAGGTAGGATGTAATCTTGGAAAGTTTCAATTTTTAATTCGATTCCTTTTTCCTCTAAAAGTGGTTTTGCTTCTTCTAGAATTTCAGCATGTGGCACGTTAGAAGCTCCAACTACTAACTCAGTTGTTTCTGATGCTTCTTCACCTTCACCAGCGTTAGACTCATCTTCATTCGCTGTACCGCAAGCAGCAAGAACTAAAGCAACTGCTAATGATAAAAATAAGCTTAAAAATTTCTTCATTTTTGTCTCTCCTATCTTTTGTCTAGTTTTGATGTTATAGAATCTCCAATAAATTGGATAATAAACACAATAATTAAAATGATGACTGTTGCCACTAAGGTTACGTCACTACGACTTCTTTGGAACCCTTCAAGATATGCTAAGTTTCCTAAACCACCAGCACCAATAACACCAGCCATTGCGGTATAACTTACCAATGCAATAGCTGTAACTGTAATACCAGAAACTAAAGCTGGCAGTGATTCAGGAATAAGCACCTTAAAAATAATCGTGCTTGTTTTAGCTCCCATTGATTTAGCTGCTTCAATAACTCCTTTATCAATCTCACGCAATCCGATTTCAACCATTCTCGCATAAAACGGAGCCGCACCAATAATTAATGCCGGTAAAGCTGCATTCTCACCAATCATTGTATCTAGTATAAGCTTTGTAAAAGGGATAAGAAGAACGATTAATATAATAAAGGGAATCGAGCGGAAGACGTTCACTACAGAACTGATCACTTTATTCACTAAAGTATTTTCCCAAATATTACCCTTAGCTGTTAAAAACAATAAAAGTCCTAAAATTAAACCAAGAACAAATGTAATAACAACTGATATAGCTGTCATATAAAGGGTTTCATTCGTTGCCTCAATCATTTTTTCCCAGTTCACGTTTGGTAAAAGTGTCTCAAGCATTCGAAATCACCTCCACTCCAACCTGTTGTGACTCGATATATGCAATGGCCTTAGAAAGCTCTTCCTTTTCACCATCTAAGTGGATGAAAAGAGTTCCGTAAGAACCATTTTGTGTTTGTGATATTTTCCCTTGCAGGATGTTTACAGTCACATGGTAATGACGAATAAGATTAGTAATCAGTGGTTGCTCTGCTGCTTCTCCAACAAAGCCCAGTTGAACGACCGTACCATGTGGATACAGTTCTAATAAATGTTCAATCGTTTCCTTCGTTTCTTCCGGTTCTGTTACCTGCTGAACAAATCGTTTCGTAATTTCTTCCTTAGGATGCTTAAATACATCAAGTACCGGACCGAGTTCAACAACCTTTCCACCTTCCATAACAGCTACACGATGACAAATCTTCCTGATGACGTGCATTTCATGGGTGATAAGGACAATGGTTAAACCTAAACGCTTATTAATATCAACTAATAGCTCTAGAATGGAATCTGTTGTTTGTGGATCAAGAGCAGATGTTGCCTCATCACACAGGAGAACCTTTGGATTGTTAGCAAGTGCTCTCGCAATTCCTACTCTTTGTTTTTGCCCTCCACTCAATTGAGAAGGGTAAGCGTCTTCTCTTCCTTCTAATCCAACTAAACGAATAAGCTCGTCTACTCTTTTCATTCTTTGCCCTTTAGGAACTCCTGCAATTTCAAGCGGAAATGCAATATTTTCCCTTACTGTTCGAGACCATAAAAGGTTAAAATGTTGGAAAATCATGCTTATTTCTTGTCTAGCTTTACGAAGGCTACCACCTTTAATTTTCGATACTTCATTATTTGCCACAATAACGGATCCCTCAGTAGGGATTTCTAACCCGTTCAACATACGAATAAGCGTACTTTTTCCTGCTCCACTATAACCAATTACACCGAAGATTTCTCCTTCAGTGATCTCTAGGTTTACGTTGTCAACAGCCGTTACTTTTCCTTGTCTTGAAGAATAAATCTTTTTCACGTCTTTTATCGAGATCAAAGGTTTCTCCTCCTTCCATTTCCGATTATTCTGATAAAACTACATGGTATCAAGCTGCAATAAAGTTCATTCATTTAGGTTCTATCATCCTTATCATTCCTATTCGAATGAGAGCTTTCTAAATGAACAAAAAAACCTTTCTGCATGAGCAGAAAGGCAGAAACAATCACCTTTCTCTCATCTATCAAAGCAATACGCTTTGTGTGAATTGGCACCATTTCAATAATTTGACGGTTGCCGGGCTTCATAGGGCACAATCCCTCCACCTCTCTTGATAAGAGCTTATCAATCTATATGAAATTTTGAGTTGTAGTCTTAATCACGAATGCTATCGTATCATGGAAAAATCGGAGTGTCAACGATAAATTTCGACAAAAATCTTATGGATTATACACTGCTAGTAAGCGAAGTTTTCCCTGTCGACAATGTAATCGCTTGCTCCAAGTCTTCAACTAAGTCCTCAACATTTTCAATCCCTATCGATAGACGAATTAAATCCTCTGGAACACCTGCAGCTTTTAATCCCTCTGAGTCAAGCTGCTGATGAGTTGTGCTTGCTGGATGAATGACTAAACTTTTTGCATCGCCAACATTGGCAACATGCGCCCAAAGCTTAAGACTATTTATAAACGTTGCTCCAGCCTCTCGTCCTCCATCGATTCCAAAGACAACGATAGAACCTGCTCCTTTAGGTAAGTATTTCTTCCCAAGCTCATAATCTGGATGCTTTTCATTTCCTGGGTACATCACCCAATTAACCGCAGGATGTGCTTCTAGATACTCTACTACCTTCTTTGTATTTGCCACATGCTCCTTCATTCTCACATGCAAAGTTTCAAGACCAAGTGTGAATTGGAAGGCATTTTGAGGGCTTAATGCTGGACCTAGATCACGTAGTAATTGAACTCTTGCTTTTACAATATAAGCTGCAGCACCAATTGCTTCACTATATACAATATCATGATAGCTCGCATCAGGAGTGGTAAATCCAGGAAACTTCGACGAGTTCCAATCAAACTTCCCACCATCCACGATAATTCCTCCAAGGGTCGTACCATTCCCTAAAAGCCATTTTGTTGCCGAGTGAATGACAATATCCGCACCATGCTCGATTGGACGACATAAATACGGAGTCGCAAAGGTATTATCGATTATTAACGGAATGCCTGCATCATGTGCGATCTTTGCTACTTTCTCCATATCCAAAATTCGCAAGCTCGGGTTTCCAATGGTCTCTGCAAATATGGCCTTTGTCTTCTTAGTAATAGCTTGTTTAAAATTCTCTGGATTAGTGGAATCCACAAACTTCACTTGAATCCCATATTTAGGGAGGGTTACCGCAAATAAATTATATGTACCCCCATATAAATTCGAAGCCGCAACGATTTCATCCCCTGCTTCTGCCAAGTTAAGAATCGAGAGTGTTATCGCAGCCATTCCACTCGATACAGCGAGTGCTCCCACTCCACCTTCTAATAGTGCCACTCTTTCTTCAAACACAGAAGTAGTTGGATTATGTATACGTGTATAAATATACCCCGGCTCAGCAAGTGCAAATAGATTCGCTGCATGTTCTGTATTTTTAAACTGATAAGCATTGTTTTGATAGATTGGCACTGCTCTTGCTCCTGTAGTAGGATCAGGGCTCAATCCACCATGTACTCCAAGTGTTTCTAACCGATACTTCTTCTGATCTGTCATTGCATTCCCTCCTAAGAAAACTTCAAATATTATTTACATGCTTATATGGTTTTACTATAAACAACAAGGTTTCTAGGTACAGAGCCGTTCTAAATGTTGCCTGTAAATTCACTAAATTCGATAATGTGGCTTGCCTTAGTTTGATTTCCCCACGGAGCAAGGATATTATATGTTCCCTCTGTCCTTGGAGATGTGCGTCAATATGATGATGATCTGTCTTGAGTAGAAGTTCAACGTTCCCGTTATTTATATGGATAAAGAAGGCCTCATCTTCTGATCTAATACAAATAACAACTGGTGCCTTCTTTAAGAAAGGCAGTAAATGACTACGGTTATTCCATTCATTCACTGTTCTTTGTAACTGAACAAGCATCGGTCTTCCCCCTCTAAATATACGACTACATATATATTCCACTCTTAGAGAAGGCTTACCTTTAATATCTTTTCGACAAATTTTCGGCGCAATTGTCAGGGGTACTTAACAAGCTTTATATCGAATGCTGTAGTTAGAGTTAATTTCCCGAGAAATATGTCAACTTTTTGAATGAAATTACTTTTACTGTCGAAGGGTATAGGAATGCACAAATAAAAAAATCAGACTAGTACCGTCTGATTCCTAAAAAGATTTTAAACTTTCATATAAAAATGGTACCGATTGAAAAGCATAAATTTTCCTAACCAGTTCATTGTTTCTTATAACAAGCAAACAGGGAACGGACTCAATCGAATATTGCTCAGCTAATGCCCGCACAAAATTCAGATCTGCCTTTAACCAGTTATGTTGTGGCAATAACTGTTCAATAACCGAAAGCATTTTTCCCGCTACTTGGCATGTACCACATAATGGTGTGTACAAGTAGAGAAATTTTGTTTCCTCAACCGAGAGAAGCCGTTCCCTGTTACTATCAAGCAATTCTTGCATGTTGTTACCCCTTCTTACACTTTGTCTAAAAATTGTGTAAAGACGTCGATGTTTGCCCCTAGCAGCACAGTAGCTAAATGATGTTCTGGTGCCGTTGCAACCTCCCTGTAAGTTCGATCGATGTATAAATGGTCTGCTTCAGGAAATTCCCGTTTAAAAAGTCTTCGAAGCTTTTCTCCAGCTTCATCAGCATCAACAAGGATATAGACATCCTTTCCAAATAAATCATCAATGATTTCATCGAGCTTCGAAAGAGATATCGTTCCATTCGTACAAATAATGTCTACAGGCTCCTTAATAACCTTTTGCACCTTCTTCTTGTCTGACGTACCTTCCACAATAATTACTTTTTCAGGTCTCACTTCAGTCATATGCATCACCTGTGAACATGTTGTATTTTCTTTACTTTATTCATTATTCTCGAAAGAGGTGTACAATTCCTCTAACTATTTACGATTATAAAAAAATAAACAGCGGAAAAAACCGCTGCCCTTGGATTAACACCATCCACCTTCATCACAATCCGTATATCTTGGTTCGTCATTGGATGGAGTGGATACAAGCTGAAAAATCTTCTCTCCAGCGCTTTCAAAATGATGCTCAAGCTGCATATCACTTCCACTCGGTAAAGTAACTTTTCCGATTCTCTCATTTTCTAGATAAAGCACCATTTCGCCATTTTGAAGTTTTCCAACAACACGGTCTGTAATATCTAATTTCCCTTGCTGTAAAGTCATGTTGTCTGCCACCCTTTCTTTTCTATCATAGGAATAGCATACCCATGTTTTCTAGAAAAAAAAGAGACAATAAAAGGCTGTTTTGTTTTAGCAAAGAGTCATAATAAAAGACACCTAAAAAGGTGCCTTCTGTATTAGTCTTCGTTAATCATTTCTTCATATTGTTCAGCTGTCATTAGTTTATCCACTTCACTTGCGTCAGTTGGCTCAACAACAACCATCCAAGCTTTTTCGTATGGTGATTCATTAACGAACTCTGGGCTGTCGTTTAACTCTTCATTTACTTCTACTACTTTTCCGCTTACTGGAGCGTAAAGTTCAGATACTGTTTTAACAGATTCAACGCTACCGAACGGCTCATCAGCAGTTACTGTGTCTCCTACTTCTGGAAGTTCAACAAACACGATGTCACCAAGCTCGGATTGAGCGAAATGTGTAATACCGATACGAACGGTATTTCCTTCTGTTTTTACCCATTCATGTTCTTCAGAATAACGTAGATCCTTTGGTGTACTCACGATAAAACCCCTCCATATTATGTATTAATTGTTTGATTACTTTGTAAGCCATTCTTTTTCATAGTCTGCTTCCTTAAAGCCAAGCGTTACTTTCTCTCCATCTGTTAGCAATGGTCGCTTGATTAACATTCCGTCTGAGGCAAGAAGCTCAAGAAGCTCGTCCTCTGAAGATGTTGCGATTTTATCTTTAACACCAAGCTCACGATATTTCTGTCCACTCGTGTTGAAGAATTTTTTTAGCTCAAGTCCACTTGCTTTATAGTAGGATTCAAGTTCCGCTTTTGAAGGAGGCTGCTCTACGATATGTACCTCTTGATACTCAATATTGTGAGAATCCAGCCATTTTTTCGCGTTTCGACAGGTTCCACATTTCGGATACCAATAGAAGGTCACTGCCATGTTACCACCATCCTTTTACACTTTCAATTGCATATTAACATAATTAGGTACAAATTCATAACTTTGACTACGAAAATTTCAGGGAATTCAATGTTTACAAATAAATCCCCCCTTCATTTATTTAAAGGGAGGATTTGTTGTAGTTATAGGACAAATTTTTCTGCTTCGATTAGCTTTTCTGATGCTTCACGCTTTTTCGCGATGACGTTGATTGGTGTGTGTCTTGTAAATTTGCGAAGGGCGGAGATCATCATGCGCAGTGCGTCACCCGTTTCTGTGGCAACAAGTGTTTCTTTTGCATGCTGCTCGATTTCGTTAAACGCTTCTTGACAGAAGATTTGTGTGTACAATAGCTTTTGCTTGCTCTTTTCTTCTCCGTCCTTTGCGATTGCTTTTTCAGTTCGTAGAACCACTGATTCCATCGCATAAGCATTGGATACAATATCAGCGATGTTCACCAAGATTTCCTGCTCACTCTCAAGTGCTTTGCCAAACTTTTGCGCTGCTAGGCCTGCCGCAAGAAGACCGATTTTCTTTGCATTTTTCACTAAATACTTTTCTTGAGCTAGTGGCTCCTCCCCTGGCTCTTCTGGCATAAGCATCATAAGCTCCTCTTGAAGGGCTTGTGCTTTCTGGAATAAAGGAAGTTCTCCTTTAAATGCTTTTCTCAGATAAGTGCCTGGCACTAATAGACGATTGATTTCGTTTGTTCCTTCAAAAATACGGTTAATTCTAGAGTCGCGGTACACTCGTTCAATTTCATACTCGCTCATAAAGCCGTAGCCACCGTGAAGCTGTACTCCTTCATCCGCTACATAATCCAATACTTCCGTCGCGAAGAACTTATTCAATGAACATTCGATTGCATATTCAGCAATCGATGCTGCTACCGCTTTCCCATTTTTCACTTCTTCGTCCGTTAGCTTGCTCATGCGTTCCTCAAAAAGTCCAACTGTACGGTAGACAGAGCTTTCTGCCGCATAAATTTTGGAAGCCATTGTTGCTAGTTTTTCTTTTGTTAGATTAAATTGAGATAGCTTTGTTTTAAATTGTTGGCGTTGGTTCGTATACTTAGTCGTAATTTCAAACGCCGCCTTAGAACCTCCGACTGCCCCTACCCCAAGCTTATAACGACCAATATTTAGAATATTAAAGGCAATAATATGACCTTTGCCGTACTCTCCTAATAGATTTTCAACCGGCACTTGAGCATCTTCTAAAATCAACGTACGAGTGGAAGAACTCTTAATCCCCATCTTCTTCTCTTCTGGTCCAACAGATACTCCCGTAAACTCTCTTTCAACGATAAAAGCAGAGAAATGCTCACCATCAATTTTTGCATAAACAACAAATACATCGGCAAAGCCTGCATTGGTAATCCATTGCTTTTCTCCGTTAAGCACATAATGTGTTCCTTCTGCATTTAAGACAGCCGTTGTTCTTGCCCCTAATGCATCTGAACCAGAGCCTGGCTCTGTTAATGCATAGGCAGCTAACTTTTCACCAGTGGCAAGTGTTGGTAAGTATTTTTGCTTTTGGTCTTCGTTCCCAAACAATACGATTGGCAACGATCCGATACCAACATGTGCACCATGAGAGATCGAGAATCCACCCGCACGAGACATTTTTTCAGCTATTAGTGCAGAACTGATTTTATCAAGAGCCAAACCACCATACTCTTCCGGAACGTCAGCTCCTAGAAGCCCGAGTTCACCAGCTTCTTTTAAAAGCTTTACCGAACGATCAAATTCATGGTTTTCGATATGCTCCACTTGTGGGAGAACTTCATTCGTGACGAAATCCTCCGTCATTTTTGCAATCATTTTTTGCTCATCTGTATAATCCTCTGGAGTAAAGACTCGATCACAGGAAACATCTTCGATTAAAAAGCTTCCACCTTTAATTAATTTATCTGTTTGATTAGTCATCTAATTTCCTCCGTTCTTTTATAAAAGTTCGAACACACCGGCAGCACCCATGCCGCCTCCGATACACATGGTAACAACCCCAAATTGTTGATGGCGTCGCTTCATTTCATGAATAAGAGAAAGGGTTAGTTTCGCACCAGTACAGCCAAGTGGGTGACCAAGTGCAATCGCTCCTCCATTCACATTCACCTTTTCCTCATCAATTCCTAGCTCACGAATGACTTGAATCGATTGAGAGGCGAATGCTTCATTTAGTTCAAATAATCCAATATCTGATAACTCTAATCCAGCAAGCTTTAATGCTTTAGGAATGGCTACAACTGGACCGATTCCCATAATTTCAGGTGGAACACCTCCAACAGCGAATGACCGGAATTTGACAAGTGGCTTGAGTCCATCAGCCTCTGCTTTTTCACGATCCATAACCATGACGGCTGCCGCTCCATCACTTGTTTGTGAGGAATTCCCTGCTGTAACGGTTCCTGTTACCGAAAAGGCCGGACGAAGCTTCGCTAGTGTTTCTACCGTTGACTCAGGACGAACTCCCTCGTCTTGGTTAAAGACGAATGGTTTTTCGATTAATTTATTGTCTTTTCCAACCGAGCGTAGAATCACGTCTACAGGTACAATTTCATCAACGAACTTTCCTTCTTGAAGAGCTTTTGCTGCTTTTTGGTGACTTCTTACCGCAAAAGTATCCTGATCTTCACGAGAAATTCCAAATTTCTTTGCTACTTCTTCTGCCGTGTGTCCCATCCCCATATAGTATTGTGGTGCCGACTCAGCCAGTTTGGCATTAGGCCTTACCACATGACCCATCATCGGTACTAAGCTCATGGATTCTGCTCCGCCAGCAATAATGGTGTCAGCATGACCAATCATGATCTTTTCTGCCGCATAGGCAATCGACTGAAGTCCTGATGAGCAATAACGATTGATGGTAATGGCAGGCACTGTGTCAGGAAGTCCTGCAAGCGCCCCAATATTTCTTGCCATATTTAACCCTTGCTCTGCCTCAGGCATAGCACAGCCAATAATTAGATCATCAATATTTCCATCGTAATTTCCTGCCCGCTTTAAGGTCTCTTTTACAACCAGCGCACCAAGGTCATCCGGTCTAACACTGGCAAGCGATCCTTTTTTTGATTTTCCTACTGGAGTTCGTGCTCCAGCAACGATAACCGCTTCTCTCATTACGTTCCCTCGCTTCCTATTTATGCTATAACTCTATCAACCTATTAGTTGCGCAACGGTTTTCCTTTTAGAAGCATATGTTGCATTCTTGCTTGTGATTTTGGCTCTGCAATTAAGCTCAAGAATGCCTCTTTTTCAAGATCAAGCAAGTATTGCTCATCAACTTCCGTTCCAAATGGAACTTTTCCGCCCGCAATCACATAAGCTAGTTTCTTTGCAATTTTCAAATCGTGCTCTGAAATATATCCGGAGTAATGCATCGTTTGTGCACCTAGAAGTAAGGTAGCGTAACCCGTTTCACCGACAACTGGAATCTTCTTTCGGACGGGTGGCTTATAGCCTTTGTTATAAAGGGCTAGAACCGTTTGCTTCGCATCATAAAGCTGGTGGTCTCCATTTACACTGACAGCATCTGCTTTATTCAAGAAGTTGTTTTCACGCGCTTCGTCTCCTGACGTGGACACCTTTGCCATCGCAATCGTTTCAAACACTTTATTTGCCACGTTTTGTAGGTCAAATGGAACTCCGTTTGGCATGCTGTTTAAAAACTTCATGTATAGCTCTTTGTTACCGCCACCACCAGGGATAAGACCAACTCCAACTTCCACGAGTCCCATATATGTTTCCATTGTGGCTTGAATATGCGCAGCTGGTAGGCAAACCTCTGCACCACCACCAAGGGTCATTGCAAATGGTGCGGCTACGACCGGCTTTGTACTGTACTTAATTTTCATCATCGCTTGTTGGAAATGACGAACGACCATATCAATTTCAAAAATATTATCATCCTGTGCTTCCATAAGAATCATGGCAAGGTTTGCACCGACGCAGAAGTTCTTCCCTTGATTTCCAATTACCAAGCCCTTGAAATTCTTTTCTACTTCTTCAACAGCAAAATTAATCATTTGCACAATATCAAGCCCAATCGCATTACTTTGTGAGTGGAATTCTAAAAGGGCCACTCCATCTCCAAGATCAATCAAGCTTGCACCACTATTTTTCTTAATTACACCACGCTGTTTTTTTATTTTTTTCAGGTTAATAACCTTTGGGTTTTCTTCTACAATCTTGTAATCACCATTGGTATAGAAGTAAAGATCACCATTTTCTTGTTCCTTATAAAAGCTGGTATGACCGTTCGCCACCATTTCCTTTACCCAGTTTGGAACGACGAGACCGTCTTTCTCCATTTTGGTAATCGATTTTTCTAGCCCAATCGCATCCCATACTTCAAATGGTCCTTGCTCCCACCCGAAGCCCCATTTCATTGCACGGTCAATCGCGACAATATCATCGGCAATTGTACCGAGTAAATCCGCAGAATACACAAGGACCGGACTAAAAATATTCCATAGTAATTCTCCAGCACGATCATTCGCGTATACAAGCGCTTTCATTTTATTTGCTAAGCCCTTTTCCTGTTTGCTCAATTCAACGGAGGCGGTTTTTAATTTTTTTCGTTCCACGTATTCAAGACTGGCCGGATCTAATTCGAGTATTTCCTTTCCTTTTTTCAGAAAGAACCCTTGACCAGATTTGCTTCCAAGCCAACCTTTTTTTAGCATTTGATTCATGAAAGCAGGTACATCAAATACGTTTTTCTCTGCCCCATCCACTTGGTCGTATACATTTTTTGCTACGTGGGCAAATGTATCAAGACCCACCACATCCAAAGTACGGAAGGTTGCACTCTTTGGTCGTCCGATTAGTGGTCCTGTGACAGAATCCACTTCTCCAACGCTATATCCACCTTTTAACATTTCCCTTACTGTTACTAAGAGACCGTACGTACCAATGCGGTTCGCGATAAAATTTGGCGTGTCCTTAGCGACAACCACACCTTTTCCGAGAATATCTTCCCCGTACTGCTTCATAAAATGAAGTACATCGGGTGATGTATGTTGAGTTGGAATAATTTCTAAAAGCTTTAAGTATCTAGGTGGATTAAAAAAGTGAGTACCAAGGAAATGCTTTTGGAAGTCTTCAGAGCGGCCTTCAGCCATCGCCTCTACAGAAATACCAGATGTATTTGAACTTACCAAACTGCCAGGCTTTCGATATTGATCAACCTTCTCGAAAATCTGCTGCTTAATGGCTAAGTTTTCAACAACCACTTCAATGATCCAGTCAACTTCGTTGATTCTTGATAGATCATCTTCAAAATTCCCTGCTTCGATGAGGGCTAAATTACTTTTTGAGGTTAATGGTGCAGGTTTTTGCTTTAACAGCTTTTGTAAGGCTATTTGGCTGATTCTATTTCTTACTGCTTTATCTTCTAATGTTAACCCCTTTCTCTTCTCGTCGTCGGTTAGTTCGCGCGGAACAATATCTAATAGCAATGTTGGAATCCCGATATTGGCAAGGTGTGCGGCAATACCAGACCCCATTACCCCCGAGCCTAAAACGGCAGCTTTTTTAATTTGTTGGATCAACTTTTGTCTCCCCCTTTAGCTTTTTTGAGTGGATTTGATAGTTTGAATGAATACTCATTCATTTTAGGTTACTTTTATCATAAGATATTTAAAAATTTTACGCAATCCTTTGTCGATGAAATTTGAAAATTTTTTGAAAGTTACATTATTTTATGCGGCCAATAGAATCCTATGATTGTGGATATGTTATACACGAGGAAAAAAGTTTGGGGGTGTACACATGGCAAAGATGAAGAAAAACCCATCAAAGGCTGGCGTAAGTGCTGCTAGCGTTAAGGGTGATGCTGGCCCAACTGTTGAAAATGATGGTGGCGGAAAAAGAAACAGCCAGAACAACCAGTATAAGAGATAATCAGGAATGTACCCGCACTGTTTTGGTGTCGGGTACGTTTTTTTGTTGGGGTCCTAGTTGAAAGACGTTTCCCCCTTTCCAAGCCTTCCTAACGTTCTTCATTCACCTGTTGAAAGACGTTTCCCCCTTTCCTAGCCTTCCTAACGTTCTTCATTCACCTGATGAAAGGCGTTTCCCCCTTTCCAAACTTTCCTAACGTTCTTCATTCTCCTGTTGAAGGACGTTTCCCTCTTTCTAAGCCTTCCTAACGTTCTTCATTCACCTGTTGAAGGACGTTTCCCCCTTTTCAAGCTTTCCTAACGTTCTTCATTCACCTGTTGATAGACGTTTCCCTCTTTCCAAACCTTGCTAACGTTCTTCATTCACCTGTTGAAAGACGTTTCCCTCTTTCCAAGCCTTCCTAACGTTCTTCATTCACCTGTTGAAAGACGTTTCCCCCTTTCCAAACTTTCCTAACGTTCTTCATTCAGCTGCTGAAAGACGTTTCCCCCTTTCCAAGCTTTCCTAACGTTCTTCATTCACCTGTTGAAAGACGTTTCCCCCTTCCCAAGCCTCCCTAACGTTCTTCATTCACCTGTTGAAAGACGTTTCCCTCTTTCTAAGCCTTCCTAACGTTCTTCATTCACCTGTTGAAGGAC
>WTKE01000071.1 GCA_011524525.1 Bacillus sp. (in: firmicutes)
GGAGTTTTTCCGCTTATATGAACCTAAACTTTAAATTTAGGTATAAATAGAGAAGTTAATCGGAAAATTTCCGCTTATATCTGCTTATTTAGCTCCTACTATACACATTAACCGGAATTTCTCCGCCTATGAATTCCAATATCTCCGCGAAAAGTCAACTCAGATAACTCTGTATCAAACTATGTAACTAATATCACGAACGAGTCGGGAAGAAGCGATCCAGATTGTCAATATTTCAAACATGGATCAACAGTAAAGGGCAGAACTTCAGTTTCCTTTTTCTGTTCTTTTTATAGGTAAAAGGAACTATTTAAAATAAGCTTTTGTTGAATTTCAATAATATAATATTTGAAGTTGATTTTTTATAATATCCCTTTTGGAAACACTTGTAAGATTGGTTTGATGATGGATGGAGTGATTTTTTAATATAATATTTCCAGCTATAAATTTACAAATATCTTCTTTTAATTTCATTTTTTTTAATGTAAAATAACTAGTAAATAAGTAACGTTTATCACATTGAGTTAACAAATAGGGCGCGACGAAATATGACTTGTACATGGGCACCTGAGTCATATCGAGCGATTGGTGCAACCGACCTATACAACTACATTCATACCGAATGAGCTGTATAGGTTTTTTTATTTTCAGATTTTAAAAGTCCGAGAACGACTTTTGAAATATACAAACTAAAAAACTATTAAGGGGGACCTTTCTTCATGTTAAAATCATTAAAGAAGAAAATGAAAGACCAAGCTGGTTTAACACTTATCGAATTGTTAGTTGTAATTGTTATTTTGGGGATTATTGCTGCTGTGGCGATTCCGATGGTTATGAGTAATAGGGAAGATGCAGAAATAAATACTAATAAACAAAATCTCACTATAGTACAAGACGCTGCGAGTCGTTATTACACAGAGAAAAATAGTTGGCCAACTTCAGACACAGCAACAACTACAGTAGATTCTACAAAGTTGGTTCCAGCGTATCTAAGTGAGCTTCCAAAATGTGCAAATGGTAATGCTGCAACATTTTCTATTAATAGTGGGGTAGTTTCAACGAGCTGTAAAACTACTAAGTAATTTCCAATATAGTGGCTGTCGTGTCTTCAAATAAGGCGGCAGCTTTATTTTGTTTAAATATAACTCTAAAGAGAGGAGGTATGCTTTATGTTTATGGTTGATATTATAGTAGTAGTAATTTCACTCCTTTTCGGTAGTTTCTTTAACGTAGTAGCAATAAGATTATTAAAAAAAGAATCCATCTCCTACCCACCATCCCACTGTACCTCCTGTAATCACAGGCTAGGTTTCTTTGACTTATTTCCTCTATTTAGTTATCTATTCTTAAAAGGTCGTTGTCGTTATTGTAAAGAAAAAATCTCTCCTCTATACCCATTAGGAGAAGCTATGACTGCGATCATATTTTTTGTTGTTTACAAAGAAATAGGGCTTACTTCAGAACTAATTCCTGCTATTCTTTTATCAACATTATTAATTCTTTCTGTTTTAACAGACATCCGTGAAAAATTAATTTTAGACGTGATTACTCTTCCTAGTATTGTGGTTCTTGTTATTGTACGTTTCTTCATCGGAGAAGAACCATTTTTAACTTACTTACTAGGCAGTGTAGTTGGTTTCGGTTTGCTCTTGTTGCTAGCTGTTGTCAGTAAAGGCGGCATGGGTGGCGGTGACATTAAGCTGTATGCAGCTATTGGAGTGGTACTCGGCCCACCACTTACTGTTATGAGCTTGGTTTTAGCCTCATTTGTAGGAGCCGTTGTTGGACTACTATTAATCTCATTAAAAATTGTCAAACGCAAAGAACCGATTGCCTTTGGGCCATCGATTATGATTGGAACATTAGTGGCTTACCTGTACGGAGAAGAAATTTGGACTTGGTACAGCTCACTACTCCTATAAGGGGCAGATAAAAATGAACAATGAAAAGGGAGTTACATTAATTGAATTATTGATCTCAGTTGTTATAGCTGGAATGGTGATTGTGCCTTTGCTCCTTATTATGACAGGTTCTTTTACGAGGACGGTAGAGCAAGGAGAAGATACACAGTTGAACTATTATGGTCAACAGATCATGGAAATTATTCGTGAAAAAGGATACAAAAGTGGGGACTCCGCTACACAATATTATTGCCAAAAAGATCAGGGCTGTGTCACTACTTCCATAGCCAACTATGATGCAAAAGTTACAATCACAGTAAAACCGGTTACGTATAGTGCGATTGAGTTCTTTGAAATAACAGCAAAAGTAGTATCTAATGACTCTTCTAGTTTAGAGCTTGTCACGGTGGTGAAAAAGCAGTGAGAAATGAAAAAGGTGTTACTCTTATTGAATTACTCATTGTCATTTTAATTATGGTAAGTATCTCAGCACTTGCCTTTACTCTGTTTAGCTATGGGACAAAAATTGAACGAGCGGTAGCAAAGGAAAATGAACTTCAGCGTGAGGCGCGCTTTATTATGGAAACGATCTCGAACACAGTAAGAGATGGAAACGAGATTAGCAGTAAAATTGTTTATGTTAATGGTGAAATAAAACTAGTATCAGGGACCGTGTTATCTAAAAATGTTAAAAGCTTTACGGTTACAGAACAGCTTGTAGAAGATGGCACGAAAAAACGTTACAAAGTGACCCTGATTCTAGAAAAAGATGATCATGAGTATAAGGTTTCAACAGAAGTATTTAATGATGCAGAAAAAAGAGTAAGGTATTGAGTGGTCGATAAGGGGGATGAACATGATACAAAGATTAAAAGGTAACGAATCAGGAGCAGCATTAATGATTGTCCTCTTTATTGTTGTCCTTGTTAGTATCGTAGGAACAGCCATGTTATCGACCACAACTTATGGCCTTCAGAATGTTGTTAAAACAACAAAGGAACAAGAGGAATTTTATCGGGCTGAAGGTGCGATTGAAATTGTCTTGTCGGAAATGAGTAATTATAAAAATGCTAGTACTGGAAGTAGTGGACCTTTTGCCTATCTGAAAGAGGTAACTGGTACACGTTCATATAATATCGGTGGTAAAGATGTGAGAGTGGACCTCTTGTTACCGAGTAACTTCAGTACCTTAACGCCATCTGTATCAACAAAAACTTTAAGTGTGACGCTAGAGGCAAGGTATAAGAATAATTCAGTACTTATTAGAAAAGTAGCTTTAATTATTGCTTACTCTGCCAACCCACTTACAGAAACGAAAAATCCTTATAACATATATAATTATGATGCTTTTTTAGGAGCTAATAAAGGCTCATATGATCGAACAAAATTTGGACCAATTACGATGATGAATTACGATACGATTGTTAGCTCGTTAGCTAGTGGAAACACAATAGATTCTATAGATAAACATGACCTCGATAGGGATATGGACTATACCTTTCCTAGTGGTGTTACTAGAATTCAAACCATTCGACTCAGTGGGAAAAATACAAAGATAATAATTCCAAATGATGCGATCGTATATGTTAAAGAGATTGATCTTAAAGGTAGTGGGCAAAATACTCAAATTGTAGTCAATGGGGCATTAATAGTAGATGAGTTACACCATGGTGGTAGCTCTATAGTTCAGGTTAACAGTGGAATAATCGTGAGAAATGCTCATGCTGATTCTAATGCATTTGAAATTAATGGAGATGCAAAAGGAATAAGTTGTTCATTGCTACCAGTTGCGTGTCAACAAATAAATGGCACGCAAGCGAAGAATCAGTATACATCTACTATTCAACCAGCTTCAATAAATTTCTCAACCAACCGCTAATTCAACAACAGAAAGAAGGTGCAACATGTTCAATTTCAAGAAAAATGATACATTCTCCGGTATAGACTTTCGCGATCAGTATATCACAACGGCGAAGGTACAAATCCAAAACAACAAACCAGTTTTGCTTGGTATAGATCTAATAGATACAAACATTTCTATAATAGAAAATTCAAGAATATCCGATATAAATGGTATAGCTAGCTTGTTAAAGGAGAAGGTGTTGGACAAGCATGTTCATCTGGCCTTTCCAACACAAAACATTATTGTGAGGCGAATTACCTCGCTTCCTGATTTAAAGGAAGAAGCACTTGCGAAGCTTCTTCAATACCAGGTCGGCGAAAGTATTCATCTTCCTTTTGAAAAATCTATTTATGATTTTGTAAAGATCGGGACGATTAAGGCAGAGACAGACGAACAGATGGATATCGAAAATTTGACGGCTGTGGAATTTGCTTCTGAAGTAAGAGAAAAGGCTACCGATAAAGCGGATATTCTGTTTTTTGCGACGTCTTTGCCATTATCGGAGGACCTTTTGGAAGTGAGTATTCAGGCAGGTTTGAAGCCATTAAGTGCGGAGATTCGCGGGACGGCTTTACAGCGATTGATTTCACACACAAACCCAGAGTGGCTGCGTGAAACCGAGATGGTTGTTGATCTATCTAAGGAATCCATTGATATTCATATTTTCTCCAATGAAACCATTGCCTTTTCAAGGACCATGACAGTAGGAGCGATGGAGTCGGAACAGGAAGACTTGTTTTCAACCAGTGATGTGTTGCCATTTGATGGATTTGTTGAGAGTTTAGTAGAGGCGGCTGTGTCAGGTGAGGAGACAGCCATTAATGAAGAGACGTATATTAACGATGTTGTTACTGAAATAGAGAAAGCGCAAAACTTCTTTCGATTCTCTTTAAGCAAGGGAAATAGCAATTTTAAACGAGTAATCGTTACGGGGAAAAATGCTTGCCAATTCGTTTCTATATTATCAGACAGGCTTGAAGTAGAAGTGGAAGATATTGATTTTTCAAAGATTGTTGCGAACCATTTCCCTAATAAAGAGCAACTGAACTCAACAAGCGTTGCGATTGGATTAGCTCTTAAAGGAAATGAAATTGTAAAAAAGAAGTGGAAAAAGTAATGGTGGTAGATAGGAGAGATCGTAGTGAATTTAAGCATTGATTTATTGCCACAGGAGAGGAGAAACAGGTTAAACAGATTGCCTTATTTACTTGGTGCAGCAGGCCTGTTTCTTTTAATCTCCGCATTACTCATTATTTTATTTATTACAGGCAAAAGTTCGGTCCACGAGCTAGACGAGAAAATTGCAACGAGTACGGAAGCGAGAGATACCGTGTTAGCGGAGATTACGGCCCGTCGGACAGGTGTGACAGAATATAATTTCGTAGATAAATATAATAAAATTCATGGATTTTTAAATGGAATTTATAAAAATCCAATCACGTTAAAAGAAAATCTATACCAGCTTCTTCCCGAAGGTGGTTCCGTCTCCAACTATACCTTTGAAAATACAGGTTCACTGTCCATGACGGTCTTATTTCAAACGAAAGAAGCAGCGGCAACCTACCTTCAGCAATTGTTAGAGGCTGATTTTGTGACAGAGGCTAAGGTGACGAGTATTAGTTTAAATACGGAGACCAATTTGTACGAAGGTTATTTTGAGGCAACAGTTGTGACGTTAGAAGGTGAGCAGCAATGAAATTAGAAAGTTTGCTAAAAGAAAAGATACTAATTATAGCGATTGCGATATTGGTTGCGTTTAGTGGAATCTTTTACTGGGCTATCTTACGACCACTTGCGGCGGAAAAGGCAGAAAAGGAAGCGAACCTACAAAGAATTGAAGCTGACACTAATAGCTATGAAAAGGTGCTCCAATCATTAGAGCCACAAACAATGACAGAAGCGGAGAAACAGGAGTTATTTCAAGGAATTCCTGGACGTCCGAATATAGAGCAGGTCATCAAAGATATTGAAAAAACAGAAGGAGAAACAGGAACTTCGGTTTCGAATATCTCTTTCCAAACAGAATCGGAAGAAGAAGCTCAAGCAGAAGTGGCAACTTCTACAGAAGGTACAGTAGAGCAGGATCAATGGAGTAGTTTATTTCCAGAATCTATTTATAAGCTTCTTGAAGAAAGAGTAAGTGAAGTAAAGGAGTTTACCGTTTCTTACAATGATGTGCAAATCTCATTGAACGGCAATGAAGAAGACATTAATGAGTTCGTGGATAAGCTTGAACAGTTGCCGAGAGTGTTTCATATACAGAATGTCACATACTCCCTGAATACAGAAAAGGGCAACATGGATGCAACCGTATCTGCACGAGTGTTTTATTGTGAAGCCTTTCAACAGGTAATCGAATAAACAAAACAACAAAAAAGGAGAGCAACAGAATGGCAGTTAAGCGAAAGCGTATAGGCGATTTGCTTATTGAAACAAATGTAATTACAGAAGAGCAATTAATGGATGCCCTGCTTCAGCAAAAAAGTTCTGGTTTGCGTCTCGGTGATCAGTTAGTTGCGATGAATATCGTGGATGAAGACACAATTATTCAAGTGCTGGAATTCCAGCTCGGCATTAAAAAGGTGAATTTGTATGAGCTTGAGATTGATCGAAAGCTTATTAATATTATAGATGAAGAATTAGCAAGAAAGTACCAGCTGCTCCCGCTTAAAAAGACAAATGATAAATTACTTGTCGCGATGGTCGACCCACTCGACTATTTTGCGATTGATGACCTTCGTTTGAGTACGGGCTTCCGTATTGAGCCAACGATAGCCAAAAGGCATGAAATTCAGGTGGCATTAAATCGTTACTATGGCATGCAAAAATCCATTGATAAAATGCTTGAAGACATGCCGTTAAATGAGGATGACGAAGGCTTTCTAGAAGCACAGCAGTCAGATGATTCTCCTGTCGCAAAAATGGTGAATCAGCTTCTAAGTCAGGCGCTTCAAGTCGGGGCTAGTGATATTCATATTGACCCGCATGAACACGAAACGTTGATTCGTCTTCGTGTGGATGGGGTGCTGAGAACAGAGCGTACCCTTCCGAAAAATATGAACAATGTTCTTGTTTCAAGAATCAAGATAATGTCCAAGCTGAACATCGCTGAAAAGCGTCTGCCACAAGATGGCCGTTTTAAAATGGACATTGATATGAGAAATATTGACCTTCGTGTATCGATTCTTCCTACCGTTTTCGGGGAAAAGGTTGTTATGCGTTTGTTGGATACAGGAAATGTCGTGCTCGGAATTGAAAAGCTTGGTTTTTCAGAGAGAAACGAAGCGAACTTCCGAAAAATGATTAGTAATGCATATGGAATTATTCTCGTTACAGGTCCTACAGGTTCAGGGAAATCAACCACTCTTTACACGGCGTTGCAAAAACTGAATACCGATGAAGTGAATATCATCACGGTTGAAGATCCGGTTGAGTATCAGATTCGTGGAATTAATCAGGTTCAGGTCAAGGCGAATATTGGGATGACGTTTGCGGCGGGACTTCGCTCCATTCTCAGACAAGACCCGGACATTATCATGCTTGGTGAGATTCGTGATACAGAAACCGCGGAAATTGCTTTGCGATCAGCACTCACTGGTCACCTTGTATTAAGTACGCTTCATACGAATGATTCTGTTTCTGCGGTTAGCCGATTAATGGACATGGGTATCGAGCCATTCCTCGTGTCTTCAGCTGTGACTGGGGTTGTGGCACAGCGTTTGGTTCGGAAAATATGTAAAAACTGCTCCAGTCCGTATGATCCGACACAAGAAGAAAGAGAAGTGTTTCAATCAAGAAGAATTGATACGAGCCATTTGAAAAAGGGGAAAGGTTGCTCGGCTTGTAATAACTCGGGCTATCGTGGGCGTATGGCCATTCATGAGACGCTCCTGATTGATGAGGAACTACGCAATATGATTACACAGAAACTGCAGGACTCCGCTTATCGTAAGTACGTAAACATAAAAGGCTTCGTATCCATGTTTGAAGACGGACTGCAAAAAGCGGCACAAGGGTTAACCACATTAGAAGAGGTTTATCGCGTAACGGTAGAATAACGGGGGAAGAGCACGATGATACAAAAACTATTATTATTTGCGTTTCAAAATGGGGCATCGGATTTACACATTACGACGGCTGTCACTCCCATTGTAAGAATCAATGGGAAGTTAAAAAAGGTAGGAAGCCAAGCGCTCACTCCTAATGAAACAGAGGAAATGGCAAGGGAGCTCATGACTCCAGAGCTGCAAGAGCATTTTGACCAAAAAGGGGAAGTTGATTTTTCCTATGCTTTACCAGGGATCTGCCGTTTTCGTGTGAATGTTTTTAGACAGAGAGGCTCTGTGGGAATTGTATGTCGTGTAATCAATAGTAATGTACCAAACTTTCTTGACCTTCATCTTCCAGACATTATCAAGGTGTTTGCACAGAAGACACAAGGGTTATTAATCGTGACAGGACCAACGGGAAGTGGAAAGTCTACGACGCTTGCTTCCATTGTTGATTTTATAAACGAAAATATGAGCAAGCATATTTTAACGCTAGAAGATCCAATCGAATACTTGCATAAGCATAAAAAAAGCATCGTGAATCAGCGTGAGATTGGATTGGACTCGGATTCCTTTGCGATCGGTTTACGTGCGGCACTACGACAGGATCCCGATGTGATTCTTGTGGGAGAAATGCGAGATCTCGATACGATTCGAACAGCGATTACGGCTGCTGAAACCGGGCATCTTGTTCTGGCAACTCTTCATACATCTGGTGCAGCACAGACGGTGGACCGAATCATCGATGTGTTTCCAGCTGAACAGCAACAGCAAATTCGAACCCAGCTTGCAGGGACATTAGTGGGGGTCGTTTCCCAGCGATTATTACCTGTTGCAAGAGATGATGGAAGACGAGCAGCGATGGAGATTTTAGTGAATAATCATGCAGTTGCAAACTTAATTCGCTCGAATAAAATTCACCAAATTCAATCAATTTTAGAAACGAATAAAGCTCTTGGTATGCAAACGATGAATATGTCTGTCAGAGAACTTGTTCAAAGTGGGATTATTACCAAACAAACGGCTGATGAGTTTATTCCAAATTGGGATGCCCATCAGTAATTAGGGACATTACGCGCTATAGGCGGTGAAATCATGCAATTTAAATACAAGGGAATTGACTCCCTTACTGGCAAAGAGCAAAAAGGAAAGCTCATGGCTGCCAATCAAGGAGCAGCAGCAGAGGAGCTTGAACGTAGAGGCTTATATATTGCTGAGCTAAAGGAAGTTAAAGAGTCCATTTTAAATAAAGATCTGAATATTATTATTGGAGCTCCTGTGAAAAATCAGGATTTCGTTATTTTTTGTCGTCAGTTAGCCACCTTGCTGAATGCAGGGACGCCAATTGTTGATGCCATTAATCTTTTGTCCGAGCAAGTGTCATCAAAGCCCTTTCAACAAGCGTTAAAGACGATTTATCAAGATGTTCGTTCCGGCACGTCTCTATCAAAATCATGCTCACAGTTTCCGAAAATCTTTGATCGTATCTTTGTCAATATGGTTCTTGCAGGTGAAACGAGTGGGGACTTAGAAAATGTCATGAACCGGCTAGCAATCTTTTATGAAAAAGATCGTAAGGTGAAGGAAAAGGTAAAGTCAGCGATGGTATACCCAATTGCCGTTTCCATTGTGGCGGTTATCGTTGTCGTGATCCTTTTAACAAAGGTGCTTCCGAGTCTATTAAACAACTTATTATCGGTGGGTGGAGAAATTCCTGTTCCGACGAAAATCGTAATGGCAGCATCTGATTTCTTGATTCATCAATGGTATATCGCCTTATCTGTTGTCATTTTACTAGTAGTGGGATTTATTTCCACCAAGCGGAATCCAAAGGGACGGTATATGCTTGACTTAATCGCTTTACGAACGCCCATCTTTGGGACATTGTTGCAAAAAACGATTTTAGCACGTGTTTCAAGAACAATGGCCTCTTTATTTGCCAGTTCGGTTCCCGTTCTACAAACATTAACAATGAGTGCAGAGGTGGCGGGGAACTCAGTTGTCGCGAAGGTGCTGGAGGACTCAAAGAATTCATTGAGACGTGGGGAAAGCTTATCGACTCCGCTAGCGAACAGTTGGGTATTTCCTAAGATTACTACGCATATGGTGAGAATCGGGGAAGAAACTGGACAGCTTGATACGATGTTTGAAAAAATTGCCGAGTTTTATGAGGACGATGTGGAGGAGATGTCTACTCGTTTGAGTGCGATCTTAGAGCCTCTAATGATTGCTGTGTTGGGAAGTATTGTGGGCTTAATCGTTATGGCCGCGATGTTACCGATGTTCTCTATCTATGAAAATTTTAAATAAACAAACTCTAAAAGAAGCTGACTCATAAAGAGTCAGCTTCAACTATTACGCCACTCGATTCCAATTCGAAATATCTTCTTCAAGTGGTAGATTGTTTGCACGTGCTTTTTTCGCAGCTCGGAAGAACATGATCACTAAGACCACTGTTCCGATCAATCCTCCAATCCATGAAGTATTCATAGAAAGTCCGAAGCCAATTTGTGCATTTAATATATACGTGATAACCATTACGAGCATAAAAGTTCCTGGTACGAGTGCAATATAGTAATTTTTTTTCGCGATATAAAGGTACATGGCTGCAACGAATAACGCAATGACAGCCGTGGACTGGTTAGCCCAGCTGAAATATCTCCATAGTAAGTTAAAGTCCATTTGTGTCAAAACGGCAGATACAGCAAACAAAGGAAGTGCAATCCACAAACGGTTGCTTAGTTTCTTTTGGGCCACATTGATATACTCAGCGATAATCATACGTGCGCTTCGGAAAGCTGTATCACCCGATGTGATGGGAAGAACGACGACACCAAGGATCGCTAATGTACCACCGATCGCACCAAGTAGAGCAGTAGACGCTTGGCTAACAACGGCTCCAGGTCCACCAGCAGCTAGAACTTCTTGTAATCCTGCATAACCACCATCAAATACGCTCATGGCAGCAGCTGCCCAAATCATAGCGATCACACCTTCTGTAATCATCATGCCATAGAAAATTTTACGGCCTTGTTTCTCATTTTGAGTAGTACGAGAGATGATTGGCGTTTGTGTAGCATGAAAGCCAGAAAGAGCTCCACAAGAGATCGTAAAGAATAACAATGGTAAAACGGGTAGATTATCTGGGTGGAAGTTTGTTAATGATAGTTCAGGAATCGGTGCACCTGTGACAACTAACATCACTCCAACACCTAGCGCACTGATTAGTAGTAGTGCACCGAAATAGGGATATAAACGACCGATTAATTTGTCCACTGGAAGCAATGTAGCTAAAACATAATAAGCAAAAATAGCAACGATAATAAGAGATAAGGCAATCTTTCCGCCCATCACAACATGTAATAAGCTAGCTGGAGTGGTAACAAATACAGTGCCAACCAGTAAAAGAAGAAGAACTGCAAAGCCGTTTACGACGTGTTTCATGACTTTTCCTAGGAAGCGGCTCGCCAGCTCAGGGAGATGAGCTCCCTTGTTTCGGATTGAAATCATACCGGTTAAATAGTCATGAACAGCACCTGCAAAAATACAGCCAATAACAATCCAAATGAAGGCAACCGGTCCGTAAAGAGCTCCTAATATCGGTCCGAAGACAGGTCCTGTACCCGCAATATTTAAAAGCTGAATAAGGGAGTTCTTTGGTGTGCTCATCGGCACATAGTCAATTCCGTCGTTATTCACATATGCAGGTGTCGCACGATCTTCTTTTACCCCAAATATTCTTTCAACAAATTTTCCATAAGTAAAGTAACCAACGATGAGTAGGGCAATTCCTGCTAAAAAAGTATACAAACTAATTCCCCCTTAAATATTTATGAATGCGTTTTCATAAACAATTATAAAAGACAGGAAAGCGTGAAAGGGGAATTTTGGATTAAAAAGCAGTTTTCCAACGTTATCATGTCGTTAACCTGAATTAACATGCATGATTAGTAGATAATTAGATTTCGAGTCTGGCTCTTAGTGCTTTCACGTAATTTCTACTCACGGAAAGAAGCTCCTTTTTCCCTTCAAGCTCTAACTGGTAAGCCCCATTAAACCATGGAGTCAGACGTTTGACATAGGTTAAATTCACAAGAAAGCTTTTATGGATACGAAAAAATCCAAAGGGAACGAGCCTTGATTCAAATTCTTTAAGAGGGAGCTTGGTAACGAGCTCATGGTCCTCCGTAACCAGCTTCGTACTCTTCTCATCTCTCACAATATAGTAAACTTCCTTTGGATCAATAAATAAAATCTCCCCATCTGCTTCAATCGCAAGCTTTCCAGATGTTTTGCTTTGCTCTTTTATCGGAGCAAGCTTTTTTTCTAATCTCCGAATCGTTTCGCGAAGTTGATCCTCATCATATGGCTTCAACAAATAATCCAGGGCATCATACCGAAAGGCCTCGGCAGCGAACTCAGGATAGGCGGTAGCAAATACAATATAAGGAGGTTTTTTAAATTCTTTAAGTGCCTTTGCTAACTCCATTCCGTTCATACGAGGCATTTCCACATCTAAAAAGATCACATCTGGCTGAAGCTGTAATACCTTCATAAGGGCGGCTTCACCTGATTCTGCTTCCCCAACCACTTGAATCGTTGGAAAAGACTGTAGCAGATGCTTTAGTTCTTCGCGACTGTACGGTTCATCATCCACCACCATCACTTTAATGAATGGATCCATTTTCGTTCACCTCACCGATTGGTATTGAAAACTGTATGCTCGTACCTTGTTGTAATATGCTGTTAATTTGAAGGGTTGTTTTTTCACCAAATACAAATGATAGACGACGGTTTACATTGTATAGCGCGACTCCGCTTCCTGTTTCAGATGAAATGGGTTGCGCTAATAATTGTTGAATTCTCTCTGGAGGAATTCCTTCGCCATTATCTTCAATGGTAACAAGGATATGTGTTGGTTCTTTTTTAATCGAAATATGGATGAAACAATTCTTCTCTTTATCTTTAAATCCATGCTTAATCGCATTTTCAACAATGGGTTGAAGCGTAAGCGGAGGAATATTTTGCAACAGGGTGCTTTCGTCTATATCATAGATGACCGATAATTTATTGGCGAATCTTGCTTCCTCAATAGCTAAATAAGCTTTCACATGCTTCAGTTCCTGCTCAAGCGTAGTTAAGCTTTGAGTGGTAACGGACAAGTTTTGACGTAAAAAATGCGACAGTGAAACAAGTAGCTTACGTGCCTTCATTGGGTCTAGACGAATGAGCGACAAAATCGTGTTCAGTGTATTAAATAGGAAATGCGGACTGATCTGTGCCTGCAAGGCTTTAATTTCAGCTTCTTTTGCCAGCTGATAAGCACGGTCAACATCCGCGATTTCAAGCTGGTTACTCAATAAGGAGCTTAATCCTGATACAAGCTCCATAATCACAGGAGTGATTTCTTTTTCAGAACGAAAGTAGAATTTTAACGTTCCGATGGTTTCTCCTCTTTGGCGTAAGGGTGCAACAACGACAGCACCAAGAGGGCAACTCTTTTCACGACATTGAATCGCATTTTTATCAGCAACGATGGTTTCTCCTTTTTGGATAGCAGACTGAGTAATTTGTGTTTGTATAGGGCTCCCGACTTGATGGTGACCATAGCCAAGCCCCACATGTGCAAGAATTTCCTTCGTATTGGTCATAGAGACGGCACTTGTACGGATTTCATTATGGAGAATATGACAGACTGCTTTTGCCGAATCCTGAGACAGTCCATTGCGTAAATGGCTAAGTGTTTTTTCAGCAATACGAAGCGTTTTTTGTGCTTGAATGGCACCTGTTCGCTCCTCTTCGTTAATCACACTTTTAATAATTAGTAAAAAGAGTGCGCTTCCAATTCCGTTTGCAAGAATCATAGGAACTCCGATAAGTTCCACAAGTGTCCAGGCTTTTTCAAATGGACGAGAAATCAGCAATATAATGAGCATTTGAACGGCTTCCGCCAAGGCGCCGATAAGAAAGGCTGCATGCAATCGAACATGTTTATTTTTGCGGTGAAACAGACCTGCGAGAATTCCAGCAATGATGGCCGCTAGCCCACAAGAGATTCCGGTAAAGCCTCCGAGCGTGAATCGGTGGAGACCAGCGATGATTCCTGCCCCAATTCCTACTTTATAACCCCCAAGCAGTCCAGCAATCACCACGCCCACGACTCGCGAGTTCGCAATTGCTTCATCTTGATTCAAACCTGCTGTCCACGAACTAAAGTGTAGGCTTTCCGTACTTAATGTTAATCCAGAATAAGTTCCAATAATGCCAAAGAACCCAAAAAATAAGATGGCCGTAAATTGCTGTTTTCGATCCAGCTGTTCTTGATAAATCATGTCCCGGAAAAAGGGGAAACGTGTCAACACGAACGCAATCGTAACAATAATCCCCAACCGTTCAACCATCGTGAGCAATAATTCAAACATTGCGCATGACCCCTTATCATGATTACTCTTCTATTTTTATTTTAGCAGTTTTGTAGGGTGGGGGCATTTATATTTTTAGTGGCTGGGGGG
>WTKE01000098.1 GCA_011524525.1 Bacillus sp. (in: firmicutes)
GCTCCATCTTTCTCACCTCCCTATCATTTAATTACATTATACTTTACTGAGGGGCATTATACTATTGGCTTGGTAGTGCAAGATGTGAACGATTCATTCCACCTCAAAAAAAAGAGACCCCTAGAGGTCAACGAAAATGAGTCATTTTCTTTTGGGGCCCTTTTTAAAAACTAGTTTTTTGACAATCTCTCGAATTCAACCTGTGGAGCCAGGACGTTACTTACTTTTTCAACGACCATCGTTTTATCTACTTTAAATACCGCCGTTCCTTTAATATCTTCTGAAGATGCGCCTATATTAATTTTATAGGTGCCTTTTTCAAGAATCCAAGAGGAGGAGTCTTCATCAAAGGAGGCTAAGTCTTTTGCATTAAGTTCAAAGGTAAGTTCTTGTTTTTCTCCTGGTTTTAATTCTTTTGTTTTGGCAAAATCCTTTAACTCTAGCACAGGTTTTTCAAGCTTTCCATCCGGAGCGTTCACATAGAGTTGAACGGCTTCTCTTCCAGATGTGTTTCCAGTATTTTTCACCGTGGCAGTGACTTTGATTTCTCCATCGAATTTCTTTCCTTCTGTTACTGTTATGCCACTATAATTGAACTTTGTATAAGACAATCCATAGCCGAACTCATAGGCCGGGTTGACGTCAAAGGTTGTATTGTATCTGTAGCCAACATAAATATCCTCTTCATACGGGAAACCGTCTGCTGAACCTGGGAATCGGTCTGCATATGGAAGGTCTTCATAGTCTTTCGGGAAGGTCTGTGCCAATTTTCCAGAAGGATTGACTTTCCCAGTTAGAATATCCGCCACCGCGTTACCAAGTTCTTGTCCTGGCTGCCAAGAAAGCAGGACTCCATCTACTTGATCTTTCCAGCTTTCCGTCTCGATTGGACCTTCAACCGTCAACACAGCAATAACTTTTTTACCTTGCTCTCGGTAAGCCTTAGACACTTGCTCGACCATTTGCTTTTGGGAATCAGAGAGATAGAAATCTTCTTTTGCCCGGTCGGTCGCATAAGAGCCAGGAGCTGTTCCAATGACCACAATTCCAACATCAGTATTTTTTGCTGCTTCTTTTACATCTTGGCTGATATCCATTTCAGGTAGCTTCGGTCCAACAGAGCCAAATGTTCCAGGTGTTCCTTTGTATTCGTCTCGGGTTCTCATTTCCGCAACATATTGATCATTCTTTTTAATTAACTCTTCATTGAGTGTAAAGCCAGCATTACGGAGTCCTTCAGCAACTCCCACATGGTAAGGCGCATAGACTAGAGCGCTTCCCCTTCCACCCGTATTGATTTCACTCACAGGTACCCCAAATAAGGAAACACTTTGCTTGTTGCTAATTGGCAAGGCCGATTTTTTATTTTCAAGAAGGACCATTCCATCTGCCGCTGCTTTTCTTGAAATCTTTGCATTTTCCGTGAGATTCGGATTATTTGTAGCCGTTTCCCCTTTGAATGTGCGTGTATTGACCACTATTTTTAGAATTTCCTTAATATTTCGGTCAAGAATGGCCTCATCAAGGATCCCGGTATTCACAGCCTCTATGATTCTTTGTGACTGGGCGGCACTACCAGGCATCAATAGATTTGTCCCCGCTTCCATTTGCTTCGCAATATCTCTCAGTCCGAACTCCCAGTCTGTCATCGCGAAACCTGTAAATCCAAAATCCTTCCTTAACACATCGGTTAAGAGCTCTTTATTTTCAGTCGCGTACGTTCCATTAATCATGTTATACGAATCCATGATCGACCATGGATCAGATTCTTTAACCGTAATTTCAAATCCTTTTAAATAAATTTCCCTGAGTGCACGCTGGCTTACGACCATATTTCCATTGTTGTTGGTCCGCTGATTAAAGGCGGCAAAATGTTTAATCGTTGTTCCCACTCCATTATCTTCTACTCCATTAACAAACGAGCTGGCCATTTCCCCCGTTACAACTGGATCTTCGGAGAAGTATTCAAAGTTTCTGCCGTTAAGAAGGTAACTTTGAATATTCATTCCAGGGGCAAGCAGAAGGTCAATTCCGAATGCTTTCAATTCCTGGCTCGTCGCCTCTCCGACTTCCTTCGCTAACTCCTTGTCCCATGATGCACCAAGAACAGTTGGTGAAGGGAATTTGGTAGCATAATAGGTTTTGTTGTCATCTGGTCTTGTCGGAGAGATACGGACTCCCATTGGGCCATCTGCCATAACGATAGCCGGAATGCCTAAACGTTCAATCGCCTGTGTCTGGCCAGCAGCCCCCGGTACCTTAGTAGACTGACCACCTATGACTTCTCCGTTTTCGGATACCAAGCCACCTTTATTTCCTCCTACAACCATAAATGCCTTTTCCTGAAGTGTCATCGCTGCAATCACCGCATCAATGGACTTTTCATCGACTAGTTTTGGCGTTGCTGCGAGGACTGAAGATTGTACCGTTGTGGAAGTATTCTCAGCTGCTGCACTTATGGGTATGGTTAAGAATCCCGATAACGCGACCGTTGATGCCATGGTCAATGCTAATAACTTTTTTCTTTTGTTTTTCTTAAGCTTCTTTAACATGTTTTCCCCCACTCACCCTTCGACTATTCGAAATTTCATTAAAGCGCTTACATTTATCTTAAAGAAAATCAGAATATTCCGCTGATTATTGTTCTGTACTTTTTTAGTTGTATCTGGAATTATTTGTTGTTACGTATTTTATTAC
>WTKE01000062.1 GCA_011524525.1 Bacillus sp. (in: firmicutes)
ATATAATATATATGACTCTGAAATTCCAGTATATTTATTAGTTATTAATATTAAATATACAAAATAACCTCTCTCCTTTAGGGAAAGAGGTTATTTGATTCTTATTTTTACCAAAGAAAATCGAATATACTTCCTTTAAATAGGTTTGTATCTATATTACATGTTGCTGCATCAATTCCATATTGCCAACCATACAACAATGAACCTTCAGGAGCCTCTGCCGCATTTGCTGGTACATTTGCTTGAGTGGTAACGTCTACATGTGGATAGGCCGTCCACAGAAAAATCTTATTTTGAATACCTTGATTTTCGTTTATAGAAGCATGGTACGCTTCAACTAATGCACTGTCCGGAGAGAAAACACCATAAATACCTGGCTCATATGGAGAGGCCATCATTGTCTCAAACCAGCCTTGTATAAAGGCAGAATCTACAGGATAATTGGGTTCAATATCTGCAAATATAGCTACCCCCTCTGGTGCATCTAACTCCCCTGCCAAAGAGATCCCAATATTCGCTTGCTCTACCCCGTTATCATAACCCGTTGCATTGTTAAACTGATTATTGATCAGAAGGATTTTCACTCCATTTGCATGCAAAAATCCTACTTCCTCCGTTGTTAACCCACTAGAAATACCATCAATCGTCCCTAGATATCTACCCCAAACAGTAGGTTTGCCGAAATTTTCGTTTACACATGCGTATAACTCTTCTGTCGTATATGACGCCGAATCCACTCCCCAATAATCAGCGTTTGGATCGATAGTTGGGTTAGCATTTTCATTTTCATCATCATTATTTACGTTTCCTTCTGTATTAATATCAGATTGCTCTTTTGTACTGGCGGTAGTAGCTTCATTCTCGTTATGACTGGTTTCATTTGAATCAGACTGAAAATAGAAGATTGGAAGCAATAATAAAACTAACACACTAATGAAGATGAGTAAGAAATTCCTCCATTTCAAATGATTCACCCCCTTGACAACAGCCTATTCAAGAAGGAGAAAAACCGTTTGGGCGGACAGAACTTTAGAAAAACAATAAGGGTATTCAGGGGCACTTGGTTATGGCCTTGAATACCCTTTATACTAAGACTTTAATTGGTGGACTTTATAAATATCTCTTCGATGAACCATCAGTTTAAGAATGGATGAGCCAGCATTTGGATCCATATGATTGGTTACCACTGGGTTTACTCCAGAAACAATAGGGGTCTGCACTTCTTTTTTCAAGCGACAACGTATCTTTTCAGATTTATATAGTTTATATTTGTCTCTAATGGCTTCTTCTGTACGAATGTCTGAAGCGACCATGATGGTTTTCCAAGTCAGTTTTGACCAAACCATCCACCCTACTAAAAGGAAAATAAGTAACCCAATCCAGTTGAGTACTTCCACTATCATCCCTCCCGCTGCGAGTGTTAAAGACTTCATACCCATGAGAGATTAAAGATCAAACCTAAATCTAAAAAGTGTACCAGCCTAAAAACAGACCACCACTTTTTGAGTATTGGGTTCCGTTTTGAGGTGCTTTTCTTAAAATAAGGGCCGAAATGACAGCCGTATTGGCATTGTCATTGGTAAAAAAAGGAGAAACCTCTTCCCTTTGGAATAAGATGTCTTGCTTTTATTCGAGTAACCAGCAAAAGTAGAAATAAGCGGAGTTTTTCCGATTAAATGCAGAATGAGGCCCGTTTCGGGGTAAATAAGGGGAGATTTTCCGTTTATGCAAGAAAAATCTCCCTATTTTCACGTTTTTCGAGTCAATAGGCGGAATTTCTCCGTCTATGTAAGCTATTTTTTATCGTTTTTGCTAATTAAACGGAATTCCTCCGTCTATTTATTAGTTCGAGTGTATAACCTGATCCCCCAACCGAAAAGTGCGGGCCCTCTTGATCCCAGATGCGGGAATCAGCAGCGATATATTGACCATCTTATATAGATTGAAACGGCACTGCACATGACAGAAGTTTTGACCCTCTTTTTTAATTGTACAATACATATTGTCCATTATAATAATGCTGGAAATGGCTATGTCAAAGTTAATGGAATTCCCAAGAAACCTTGATAAATAAAGGATAGACTTATGCCAATTCATACGTCTGTTCTTGTGCCCTTTAATTAGAAAGCACCCGAAAACGGAACCCTTTACCTATAGAGTAAAAGTACTTCCCCGTTCAACATGATCTTTAACCACCTGTTGAATTACAACTTGTATAATAGCGTCTAAAGCCACTTTCATTCCTGCATTCACTGCTCTACCAACTACCTCATTATGAGGATTGTACTCTTCTCGAAGTTCTGCATCTGCAAAGCCATCAATTGCTAAAATAGATCCCGCTTTAATCCCTTTCAAAGAGGAGATAACAAAAAGAGCGGAGTTTTCCATTTCAACTGCGACAACTCCAGCTTTTTTATAGAGTTGATGAGGAAATTCAAGAACACCTGAATAAAACGCATCCAGAGTAAGCGTCATTCCTTCTTTCACCAATAGCTCTTTCACATTTGATGAGGCGGCTTTTGTTAATGCCTCCACAACGGTCCGATCGGCAATCGCTGGAAACCCGGGAGGAACAATTTGTTTTGTTAACCCATCACAGCTTACAGCAGCTGTACTAATGACAAGGCTGCCAGGCTGTACTTCTTTTTGATAAGAGCCAGCCGTACCTACACGAATGATTGATTGTACACCACCCATGATCAACTCCTCAAAGCAGACGGCTGCCCCTGGTGCACCTACTCCGTGACTAACCACCGCTACTTTTGTTCCTTTCCAGCTTCCTGAATAACTGTGGTATTCACGGTTCTCACCTAATTTAATTGGATTGTCCATTAACTCTGCAATGATTTTCGCACGTGCTTGATCTCCACAAACAATGACACGTTCTGGTAAACAATCTGATGCTAATTTAAGGTTTGGCAGAAAGTTAGTCAAAGTCTTTTCGCTCCCATTCATCCTCAGGAATAGGAAGGTCTTCTCCCGAAAAGCGTTCCTCTTTAAATGGGTCTGCATTCAGATGGAATCCATTTTGCTCCCAAAATCCCGGTTTATTTTCGTCAATGAACTCAATTCCTCTAATCCATTTCACACTCTTCCAAAAATAGAGATGAGGGACCACAAGCCTTAGTGGCCAGCCGTGCTTATCCGTTAATGGCTCTCCTTCAAACGAATGAGCAAGAAGGACATCGTCATGTAACAAATCAGCCAATGCAATATTTGCTGTATAGTCATGATCTGCATGCAGCATCACGTATTTGCTCTTTGGAGTGATTCCTATTGCCTTTAAGAAATCACTGAACTTCACTCCCGTAAATTGATTATCAAATCTAGACCAGCGAGTTACACAATGAATATCAACGGTAACGGTTGTTTCAGGCATTTCTTTTATTTGCTTATAAGTGAGTACGACTTCTTTATCACCCTCACCATAGACTTTTAAATCCCACTTTTCCAAATCGTAAGCAGGAACGTCTCCTTCATGCAAAATCGGAAAACGTTCCGTTAACGCTTGTCCGGGTGGAAGACGCTTCGCATGCTTGGGATCGGCTACTGGTACTCTTGTTCGTTTAATTCTATCTGCTTTATTTAAGCTCATATGTCTCACTCCTGTTCTTATCTAGAGCTTTGCTGTCCAGATGCTTGTGATTCTAGGCCCCGATCCTTTAAAAAGAACATCGCAATAATCGTAATCACGTATGGCAACATGGCCGTGAATTGCGTAGGCATAGAAAACCCTTGTAACCTAATACTCAACGCATCCATCAGACCAAACAATAAACTCGAACCAATCATGCCAATCGGATGTGATCCACCAAGCATCATCGCTACCAACGCGATAAATCCTCTTCCAGCGGTCATTCCCTCAGTAAACATGGTAACTTGACCAAGCGAAAGCTGGGCACCTGCAAGCCCACATAAAACTCCACTTGCCACAATGGCACCATACTGAAGAACGGTAACCTTTAATCCTAAGCTTCTTGCCGCTGCTTCATTTTTCCCAACAGCTAAAATACGGAACCCAACGACGGTTTTAAACAAGAAAATATATAATAGTATCGCTGCAATAAAGGCAGTATACACGAGTGGCGAGTGACCTGAAAGAAGCTTTCCAATCACAGGAATATTTTCAATAAATGGAAGATCCCACTTCGGAAGTCCAGTCATGTCCTTATCATAAAAGGCTCCTTTTACTTGAAAAATAGCTCGGAGGCCAAACGTAGTTAATCCTAAAACAAGAAAGTTGATAGCAATACCCGCTACAATCGGATTAGCTTTAAACTTAATTGTGGCAAGTCCAAATAATAAAGAGACGAGAACACCACCGAAGGCTCCGGTTAAAACAGCTATAATCACACTTCCACTATAATAGTTACCAACGATTGCGGAGAAGGCACCTGCTAGAATTAAGCCCTCAAGACCCACATTAAAGATTCCGACTCGAGCACATAACGCTCCTCCTAAGGCTGCTAAAAGAATGGGACTAACCATACGGATAGCAGAAGCAAAAAGGGAATAATCAAACAGCTCCATTCACGTCACCCGCTTTCTTTTTAACTTTCCACCAGCTTAAAGTGAACTTTGCAGTAACAAATAAAATAAGAACACCTTGAATGACGCTAGCAATTTCCAAAGGTACTTCTGTATTACGTTCCATTCCCATTGCACCCGTTTGTAAGGCTGCTAGTAGAATCGCTGCTACTGCTGTGCCTAATGGATTGGAGTTGGCTAACAGTGCTGCCATTAAACCTGTCCATGCATAGCCTGGGACGGTAAGGGCTCCCTCTACATATCGATACTGAGATCCCAGCACCTCAACTGTTCCAGCTAACCCAGCGATTCCTCCGCTAAAAAACATGCTAAAAAGAAGAACCTTCTGTTTATTAATACCACCGTATTCAGCAAAGAAAGGGTTCTTTCCAAGCATTCTTACTTCATATCCCGAAGAAGTAAATTGTAGGACCACATATAAGATGACCGCACCAACAACAGCTATGACAAACCCCATATGCACGCTCATTCCAGCAAACAGTTTAGGAAGCCAAACTGCTTGGTCAATCATAGGCGTCTGAGCTAGGGCTGCAGAGCCTGATTTGTCCTGAAAAGGTTCCGCAACCAAATACCCTGCGAACAAGACCGCAACATAGTTTAAAAGCAGGGTAGAAATCAATAGCTGTACCTTGTATTTTACTTCCATCCAACCAGCTAACAATGACCATAATCCACCGGCAATAAAGCCTGCAAGAAACGCAGAAAGCAATTTAACGATCCCTGCACCTGGTACATAAAGGGCTGCAAGCGCGGCGCACACAGCTCCCAACACCATCTGACCTTCTGCCCCCATATTAAACACACCTGCTCGAAAAGCTAGAGCTAAGCCCAACCCTACCAATATGATGGGAGTAGCACGAGCAAGGGTAGATGTTAGGAAGTAGAAGTTGCCAAACGCTCCATCCCACATGACTTTATACGTATCAATAATAGACTCTCCAATAAGTGCTATGGCAAGTGCTCCGGTTAACAGTCCTATCAGCACCGCTATCATTGGTTGAAATAAAGGCTTAAGCAGTTGTTGTATTTTTCGTTGAAGATTCATCTTCTTTTCCTCCTGCCATAAGTACACTCAGACGTTCCTCTGTTGCATCTTTTCTATCAAGAACATCAACGATTTTCCCTTCAAACATGACTGCAATCCGGTCTGATAGTAATAGAATTTCTGATAGCTCCGAAGAGACAAGTAAAATTCCATCCCCACGGTTACGCTTTTCAAGGATGGCCTCATGGATATATTCCATAGCACCAATATCGACACCACGAGTTGGTTCAGCTGCGATGAGAAAATCTGTTTCAAATCCAAGTTCTCGAGCAACAATTAGTTTTTGTAGGTTTCCACCAGAAAGATTCCCAGACTTGTCATCTACCGATTTAACCTTTATCTCGAAGCGGTCAATCCAAGTTTTTACAACCTCTCGGAACGAATTTTTCAAAATAAAAGAATACTTGTTAAAAACTTTTTTATTGTAATATCCCATAACACCGGTTTCTTCAATCGTAGCATCCTTCGCAGCTCCCCATAAAAAACGATCCTCTGGTATATGCGCCAGACCTTCATTTCTTCTAAATGCTACAGATTTACCAACTAGATGGGTACCACCTAAACGTACGTCCCCCTGATCAACCGATGTTAATCCCGAAATCGCTTGAATAAGCTCTGATTGGCCATTGCCTGATACTCCTGCAATTCCTACGATTTCTCCGCGATGAACCGTTAAAGAAAGCTGATCCAATACAGGTTTTGAACTCTTTCCTTTTATCGAAATTGCTTCTAGTTCTAGCAAGGGCTCTCCATTTAATTGATTACGCTCTGAAAGCTGTTGGAGCTCTCGACCTACCATCATCGTAGCCAGTTGATCAATCGAAGTCTCTTCCTTTTTTACATTCCCCGTGACACGTCCATTTCGTAACACTGTCACATGATCAGCTACTTTCATCACTTCTGGTAACTTATGAGTGATGAGAATGATACTTTTTCCTTGATCCGCTAAGAAGCGAATTGTTTTTAATAGCTCATCTACTTCAAAAGGGGTTAACACAGCTGTCGGCTCATCAAGAATAATAATTTCTGCACCCTGATATAGCACTTTTAAAATTTCAATCCGCTGCTGTTCTCCTACTGAACAATCTCCAGCTTTTTTACTAGGATTCACTTGAATCTTATATTGATCACTCAATTTTTGAACTTGTTCTGCTGCTATCTTTCTATTAAAGAATCCATTCTTGATGGGTTCATGGCCTATTACAATGTTTTCGGTAACAGTAAAATCACTAAATAGCATAAAGTGCTGATGAACCATTCCTATTCCATTCTCAATCGCATCTTGAGGCCCATAAAATTGGGCTTGTTTTCCATTCAGCTTGATTTCTCCACTTGTTGGCTGTTCTAACCCGTAAAGCATCCTCATGAGCGTTGTTTTACCAGCACCATTTTCACCAACAATTGCAAGAACCTCTCCTTTTTTTAATTGTATGGAGATGCCTTCATTCGCAAGGAAATCACCATATTTCTTGGTCATTTCCTTCATCTCTAAGCGATAAGTCATTGTTTTCCCCCCTGTAAAAATGGAAACCGACTACAATCTGCAGTCGGTTTGATTTTTTCAGTTTACTCACTTAATGGATTTTCAATCACTTTATTACCTGCAATGATCTCATCATAAAGTGCTTTTACTTGGTCAATAGCTTCCTGACCAACAAAAGAATGTAATGGTGTTTTGCTTTCATGTGTCACATAGGTTAAGCCAACGCCTTTTTCCTTTAAACCATACTCAACCACTCCAGGTTCAAAGCTACCATTTGCAAAAGCTTTTACCGTTTCATAAGCCGCTGCATCCGTACCTTTAAGCTGAGAGAGAACGACATGTTCAGGATCTACTTCTGTACGATCAATATCTTGCCCTGATGTGAAGAAACCTTGCTCTTTTGCTGCTTCAAATACTCCTAAATCACCAACTGCTGAAGCACCAGCAACAAAATCCGCACCCTTAGAAGCTTGAAGCAACGCTAATTCCTTCGCTTTAGCAGGATCTGAGAAGCTGCCAACATAATTTACTAAAAACTCAGCTTCTGGATTTGTTTCCTTAAGACCTTGTTCAAACGCTACTGTCCACTTTTTCATTAATGGAATATCCATTGCCACTACCATACCAACTTTATCCGTCTTTGTTGAAAGTCCTGCAGCCGCTCCTAATAGATAAGCCGCTTCGTGTTCACGGAAGTTAACACTTTGAACATTAGGTAAATCTACCACTGTATCAATGATCGCAAATTGACGATCTGGATTTTCTGCTGCTACCTTTTTAAGGGCATCTTCTGATTCAAAGGAAGAAGTAATAATTAAGTCATACCCTTCAGCAACTGCTACACGAAGATTTTCTTCAATTGCCGCGTGGTCTGTTGATTCAATCGTCTTTAATTCCACTCCGAATTCCTCAGCCGCTTGTTTCGCCCCTTCATCCATTTGTTGGAAGAAAGGATTCACACCCATTTTTTCAGGTAATACTAAGGCAATCTTTTTCGTCTCTTCGCTTGTTGAACTACTATTATTCTCTGATTCTTCAGTACCACCACAACCTGCAACTAATAGAATCAATCCTAAAATCAATACAGAAAATAACTTTTTCATGACGTTCCCCCTATGTGTGTTTTCATCATATGCATGTTTAATACCTGATTAATAATCTACCAAATTACAAATGAAATAACAATACAAAAATCGAACATTTTATTATTTTTTCACTCCAACGTTCGTGTTTTATCCATAAATTTAATTTTCAGACAATTTTTAACAATAAAAAAACACCTTATGAAAAGGTGCTTTTTTATTTATCTATTATTTCAGTCTTACTTTCAACATACAACATCTTCTCAATTTCATCTACAGAAACCGGTCTACTAAAATGATACCCTTGCATCATATAACACTTCATTTTTTCTAGCATTTCCTTTTGTTTTTGCGTTTCTACCCCTTCAGCAATCACGTCGACCTTCAACCGTTTTCCTAAGGCGATAATGCTTTGAATAATGGCCTTATATGCTGCATGGTGTTCCATTTCGACTAGAAACTCTCTAGGAATCTTCAACTCTGTAATTGGTAATTTTGGAAGATAGGAGAGAGAAGAATAACCTGTACCAAAATCATCAATGGATAAATTGACACCTAACATTCTAATAGCTTCGAGTTTTTTTAAAGTTTCATTCATATTACTCATTGCCACTGCCTCAGTGATCTCAATATTGAGAAGATCTGGCCTAAGTTTTGTTTCTTCTAAAACACGCTTAATTGTTTCAATAAGCTGCGCTGACTGGAATTGCTTCGGGGAAATATTTACTGAAACCCTTAATTGCTCCCCCCATAGCTTTCCTTGTTTACAAGTTTCTCTCAGTATCCATTCTCCAATAGGGATGATTAGATCTGTATCTTCAGCAATAGAAATAAAATCACCGGGAGATAATAATCCAAATTTAGGATGCTGCCAACGAATAAGTGCTTCTACACCGTACATTCGATTTTCTACCGTATCATATTGTGGCTGATAGAGTAACACCAATTCATTATTATGAACAGCCTTACTAAGATCACTTCCTAGTATAAACGTACTTCTTGAATCTTCTTCCATTTTTGGTTCAAAAATTCTAAACTGATTTCTTCCATTGTTTTTAGCTTTATACATAGCTAAGTCTGCTTTTTTCATTAGGGAAATAGACGTTTCTGAATTCCCAGGTTCGAAGATTGAAATTCCTATACTAGGTGTAGCTAAAAATTCATAATTTCTTATCGAATAAGGCTCACTTAATACCCGGCAAACCGATTCCGCCAATGTCACAACATGATCCCGATCTACAATATGATTAAAAAGTAGCGTAAATTCATCGCCACCTTGCCTAGCTATGATTGCTTGATCACCAACACAATCTGAAAGACGCTTAGCCATATCGACAAGTAACTCATCTCCTGCATCATGACCAAGTGTATCATTAATATTTTTAAACCGGTCTAAATCAATATACATAACGGCTAACATCTTATGATCTGTTGTACCATCTTTAATTTCTGCATCTAAAACGCTCTCAAACAAAGCTCTGTTAGGCAACCCTGTTAACAGATCATGATACGCCATATAATTAATCCTATTTATACTTACCTTTACTTCTGTAATATCTTTCCCAATTCCATATATCCCTTCAATTTTTCCATTTATTACTATTGGCACAAGAGTAATGACTACCGAATAAGCACTTTCCTTCTCATTGATTAATGTAACTTCGAACACTTGTGGTTCTTCTTCTGTCTTTGAAAAATGAGTGGCCACTCGATCAAGGTCTCTCGGACTAATGAACTGATAAAAGGATTTTCCAATTAACTGAACAGTCTCCATTCCAACTAATTGCGCACAAGAGTCATTTGCACTTTGAAAAGTTCCATTCAAGCGAAGGGAGAACACTGCATCTGGATGATATTTAAAAAGAGACATATAACGTTCTGTACTAAGAAGTAAATCTTTATTGTTTTGGTCATATTTCAATAGTAAACGGTTGTTTTCCACTAAGATAAATACAAGTCGAACAATGATGAGAAAAATGATAAATGTTGTACTTAGTGTGAACGGAGTAAAATTAATTCCTTCAATTTTATAAAAAATAAGTAATAGTACTATTAGGGACGTATATAAAATAGTTAATCTCCATAAACCCACTTTTGAAGGGCTAACTGTATCCAATTGCTGTTTATTGGCTGGTTTCATATAAAAACTAGAAAATCCGACTAGTAATAGTGCTAGAGTAAATAATGGATCAAGTAAGGTGCCTGTCTCATATTTTTCTCTTAGCGTTAAATATACGTAACCAGAATCAGCAAATACTTGAAAAACTAGTCCAACCAAAATATAAAATAACGCATTTCTTTTACCAAAATCATTTGAATCAAAATATAGTATCAGTGCACTGAATAATAAAATTAAATCCCCAATAGGATATCCAAGTGAAACTAAAAGATAGGCTCCTGTGATGTCTGGGTTTACAATTAAACTTTTCAAAATGAAATGATAGCTGAGTGCGGAAGCGGATATCATTATAATAAGTACTTCAAATATCCATCGCATTAACCGATGAATGGTATTTACCTGATAAAAGTAATAACCTAATGCAATTAAATACAACATAATTTGAAGCATGTAAAAGATATCAGGTGATCCAGGATAAGGAACATTCACAAACAAGTAGCTCTCATAATACATCCACAATATTTCTGCTATGAAGTAGCTAAATGTTCCAAGTGAAAGAAATAACCAAAAATAATCTCTTTTTCCATCACTTTTTAAAAATCTTAACAACAACCATAAACAGGAAATAAATGGTCCGATCGTAGAAATAATATTTCTCATTATAGCTGTCAAGCGAATACTAGGATCTCCAAACAGGACGACTAAATAGTACAAAAGTATGTAAATAAAAATGAAAAAACCAATAGATGTCTGATGTTTCGCCTTCATGATCTGTCACTCCTCTAGGCGTATAGTCCTGTCTTTCATTATACTCTTAACAGGAGTTTAGTAGTAGGTTTCCTTTTTAGATTTTTCAAGCATTTTGTGAGAAATATTTACCAGTAAAAAATCTCACCTAAAAAAATCAGGAGATTTATGGTTTATCATAAAGTTGGGTAGACTGTAGGTATATGAATAAGTGTGGTGAACTCATTGTCTTTCATTTTTGATTTTCTTCTGTATTCCGTTACTATGGATCAAGTCATAGAAGCAGAAAAAAAGTTTTATGAAACTCTTCGCGAATATTGGCAGGACCATAACTACTTAACCTTTAACTGGTGGTTGCTCGTTTTTTTAAGTATTTTATCTCCTATAGTTTGGTGGAAAACCATTGATACAAAAAGAATTACCGAAATTACTGCTTTTGGGTTGTTTTATGGTATTACGGCCATTATCCTAGATTCCATTGGCAGCAGCGCACTTGTTTGGGTATATCCCGTTCGGCTTACCCCTTACTTGTACCCACAATACTATCCTTATGATGTTGGGGTCGTTATCGTCCCGTTTATGTATGTGTATCAAAAGTGGGGACATCACTTGAAACCATTCCTTATATCAACTGGAATCCTTTCTGCCTTTCTCGCTTTTGTGGCAGAACCCTTTATGGAGTGGTTACATATTTACAAAGAATTAACATGGAAGCATATTTATTCCTTTCCGATCTATTGGCTACTAGGACTTATTTGTTGGATCATTTTAAAACGCTTTAAAAAACTTGAAAGCAAACCAAAACAAATCCCCCCTTAAAAAGGAGGGATTTGTTTTCGTGAATCAACCGATATTAATTTTCTTAACTCCTTACAATTCCTTTGTCATAAAGACACTATTTGGATCTTCTTCGTAATCAGCAAACGGCTCACAATATGTAAACCCAACCTTGGCATATAATGCTTTGGCTGCTTCAAACGCCTCCATCGACCCTGTTTCTAAACTTATTCTTTTATAACCACGGCACTTTGCTTCTTCGATTAGATGTTCAAGTAACTGTTTCGCTACCCCTTTTCTCAAATGTTTGGGTGATGTTTTCATTGACTTCACTTCCCCATGATGAGGATTAATATCTTTCAGCGCTGCACAGCCAAGCAACTCCGTGCCTTCCCACGCACTCCAAAACGTTATATCAGGTTGTCTTAATTTTTCTAAATCGAGCGCATGAATGCTTTCTGGTGGAGAATGTAATGTCATGCTGTGCAGATGATCACCTATTAACTTAGCAATCTCCGAACCTCTCAAATCATCTAGTCTAATATCCATCATACACACCCCTTAAAGTGTTTGTTCCATGGATAAATCCCCCTTTATATTCTAAGAGGTATTTTCCACAGTTTTTTATAGATTATTCATATTTATTTCTGAGTTTGTAACGCCAGTTTAATCCCTAAACCGATATACACTAAGCCAATCGCTTTTCCCAACCATTTTGCACTTTTCTTCGTTTTTGTGAAGAGCTTATTTCCAATTGTACTTGTTACTAACACTAGACAAGTTGTATAGGTGAGACTCATTAAGACAAAGGTTAAACCAAGTACTAGCAACTGAATGGTGACTGGCGTAGCCCCACTCTTTACAAATTGAGGTAGGAAAGCCAAGAAAAATAAAGATGTTTTTGGATTAAGTAACTCGATTAACATCGCCTGACGAAAAGATATATTAGAATTTGAGTTTATTTCTCTTCGATCCATTGGTTCCTCTTTTTGAGCTTTTTCAATAATGGCACGAATACCTAAATACACTAAGTATCCAGAACCCATATACTTTACTATTTCAAAGGCTGTTGAAGAAGTCATCAAAAGCGCGGAAAGACCTAATACCGCAGCTACTGTATGAAGAAAATCCCCCACGGCAATTCCTAGACCCGTCACAATTCCGTTCTTCCTGCCACCTTTTATCGTTTGAGTTATCGTCAAAAAGACTGCTGGACCTGGAATTAAAAATAACAACAAAACTACAAAAATAAATGTCAGCATCATAATTACTCCTATTCGTTTTCTTAAACTGACTGTTCTTTTATATTTTCCTAGATTGATATTATAATACCAAAATCTAGAAAACCAGTATACCTCTGAACCGAAACTTAATTCAGGGTATTTAACGTCTTCAGCTTTTCCTTAAATGAAAGTATATGATAAGAGCCACAGGGAGAATTAGGGGAAAAACAATAAAAAAAGACCATGTCCACACGATACTAGCAATGAACACAGCATCCGTACAGCCTTGGGTTCCACATTCTGTTGCTCTAAGCCCTTGATCACTTATTGCTGAAAAATAACCAATAAGGCGTATTCCAAATAAGAAAAACCAGATCACAACAACCATAATGGAATAGAGAATGGCTTTCATTTTTCTAGATTGATTCAACATAAGTCCCCCAGTAGGATTCAAACTTTAGGTTATTCTTTCCTATCCAGTAAAAACCATTCTAAAAAAATGGTGGTCCAATGTAATACTGTTGGAACACCATCTAACTGGTTGCTTTTATATACCTAATTTGCGCTATTCCATCTCCCCATCACAATGGTGTTATAAAATTTCCCATCTGATAGAAGCTTGTCATTCTTTAATACACCTTCAATTGTGAATCCAAACTTTTCATATAGTTGAATGGCTTTCGTATTTATTTCTAAAACATGTAAATTCATTTTCTTCATTCCATTAAAGTCAGCCCAAGTTACAGATTCTTTTAATAAGTTCCTACCAATTCCATACCCCCAAAAGTCTTTCAACACACAAATACCAAACTCTACCTTGTGTGATAGTCTCTTTAAATTAGAACCCTCACATCTTGAATACCCGACAATACGTCCATCTACCACAGCTACTAGAAATAGATTTCTACCACTATCTGAATCACTTTTTATCAACTGCTCAAAACCAGCAATATCAATGAATCCTTCTCCTCTTTCTCGATCCATATATTCCGTTTCTCCATCAATCTGTAGCCTTAGTTCAGACAAAGTCTCAGCATCCGTTTCAACCGCTGACCTAATCGAATAATTTAGTCCTTTTACCTGGTATTCTTGATTGTTTATAATCACGATTTATTTCACTCCTGTAAATTATTACAACAGCCTTCCATTAATTGGTTTTTATTTAATAT
>WTKE01000032.1 GCA_011524525.1 Bacillus sp. (in: firmicutes)
CCTTCATAGTTTACATAATAATATTATGGTTGATTGTTTTGAATTATGACTAAGATATATACGGAATTTCCCTTATGTTCACATTTTATTCAATAAGCTTTTAACAATTTGTGAATAACATCACAAACCTGTATTTTTCTACATTGTCACAGTGTATATTATGAGTATAGAAACACAAAAACATTTATTCGAAAGAAGGAATCCTTTATGTTTAATCAATTATTAAGAGAAAACAAGATTGTTGCTGGTCTACTGACCGTTTTACGTGTATACCTCGGATTTGCTTGGATGACCGCTGGCTGGGGAAAAATAACTAGTGGTGGTTTTGATGCTGCAGGATTTTTAAAAGGAGCAATCGCTAATCCAGTAGCAGGTCCAGATGGTATTGTGTATGGTTGGTATGTATCTTTCTTAGAAGGCGTTGCATTACCAAATATTGATTTATTCAACTTCTTAGTTCCTTGGGGAGAGTTTTTAGTTGGTTTAGGTTTAATCCTTGGATGTTTCACTACTGCAGCTGCCTTTTTCGGAGTATTAATGAACTTTGCTTTCGTCCTTGCTGGAACGATATCTCATAATCCAACAGATATTTTAATGGGCTTTATTCTTATTGTAGCTGGTTACAATGCAGGAAGATTTGGTTTAGATTATTATGTACTGCCAATCATCCGCAAAGCATTTAACAAAGAAACAAATCCACTACAACAAGAAGCATAATCTAAGATGGGTGTTCCATAGAACACCCATCTTATTTGTTATATCTTAAACTTTTTAACTAACTCTTGGAGACTTTCTGCCATTTCTGATAGGGATTTAGCTGATAAGCTTACTTCTTCAAGAGATGCGAGTTGTTCCTCAGTGGACGCTGCCACATTTTCTGATGAGGACGCGTTTTCTTTAGCAATTTCGGATAATTCATAAGATGTGTCTGTTACATTTTTGATTTCTGCTGTGATTTGTTCTGCTATTTTTGATACTTCTTCAATTTGAGGTGCCATGACTCTAACTCCATTTAAAATCTCGTCAAACTTCTCGATCGTTTTATTGGATACAAGTATTCCGTCTTCTACACTCTTTGTTGCGTGTTGCATTGATTCTACCGATTTCTCTGTATCTTCTTGGATCGCTCGAATGAGTTCTGCTATTTGACTAGCTGATGTTTGAGATTGGTCAGCGAGTTTACGAACTTCATCAGCCACCACCGCAAAGCCCTTTCCTTGCTCTCCAGCTCTTGCTGCTTCAATTGCAGCATTTAACGCTAACAAGTTTGTTTGATTAGCAATATCACTTATCACACCAATAATCTCGTTTACTTGCTTCGAACGGTCGTAAAGTGATTTAATAATCACATCAGAACTTTCTACTTGCCTATGAATCTCGTTCATTTGTGCTACCGTATGTTGAACCGACTCTCCGCCTTCTTCAGCATGTTTCACCGCTTGTTGTGTGAGTGCATTAACCTGAGTAAAGTTGGTTGTCATGGATTCCATACCTTTACTAATTTCATTCATCGTACTTACCGTTTTATCAATTCCGATTGTTTGACTTTCCGCACCACTTGCCACTTGTTGGATAGAGTTTGCAACTTGTTTGGTAGCAATCGTTGTTTCATCAGATGATGCCGTTAATTCTTCTGCTGCAGCCGCTACTTGCTCTGTGTTCATATCCACTTGAGTAATGATTTCTTTTAGATTGTCAGTCATATTTTTAAACGAAGAAGCCAACTCTGCAATTTCATCCTTGCCTTTCACTTCAATTTCGTGTGTTAGATCCCCTTCGCTTATCGCCAAAGTACTACCAACTAAACGACGGATAGGTTGTACAATGGAACGGATGATGAAAAACGTTACAGCAGTACCTATTAATAAAGCAACCATTACGGTGATTAAAGTTTTGTTAAAAATGGGTGAGGCACTATCCTTTATTTCACTAGTGTACATCGTGCCACCGATTTTCCAGCCTGTAAGTTCATTTGTTGTAAAACTCATTTTTTTATCTTGGGAGTCTATTACATATTCAAACTCACCTTTATTGCCTTCGTACATTTTTTGATAATAATCTTGCTCCATGACGGTTCCTGCTTCAACCGTTGGGTGATAAATCATATTCTTTTCTCTTCCAAGAAGTATTACATAGCCTTCATTCCCAATTTTAATGTTACTTGCTGACTGTGTGAGATTGTCTATCATTAAGTTAATACCGATAACGCCACTTCCGTCATCTGTTGTTCTCGCAACAGTAATGACCATTCCACCTGAAGAAGCTTCATACGGATCTGTAATGATCACTTGTCCTTTATTTTCCATGGCTTCTTGATACCACGGACGTTGTCTGGGGTCATAATCAGGAGCTAGTTCTTTTTTCGGGTTTTGAATCATCAAACCATCAGTTGTCCCTAAATAAATACTTACTGTTTCAGGATGTAGATTCGAATATTGTTCTAATTTCTTTCGTAATTCGGGGCTATCTTCGCCATTAACTAACTCAGATGTGACTGTTTTGGCAAAAAACTCTGCATCATGTACTTTTAGACTAATAGAACTCGTAATAAATGAATCTAGTAACAAAATACTTTCTATAGAAGAGGACATCATTTGTTTTTCGATTTCCTGCTTAGCACTTGAATAGGCAAGTGCACCGATAATGATTGATGGTATTAAAAG
>WTKE01000025.1 GCA_011524525.1 Bacillus sp. (in: firmicutes)
AAAAGGAGATTTTTTTGCTCCCATACGTTTTAAACGAATTTTAACTGCCATTTTAAATAAGCACCTCCGAATAGTTTCACACAAGATAGTATAATATCAATTGTTTTTTAGTTTGTAAAGTCTTTTTTCTTGTCACTATTATTTTCCTTTAATTTCGGCGTCAAAAAGGGTTAAACGGAAGCTTAAATCCGCCCTTTTTCTTAGCCTTACCTTGCATACCCGACATCTGCTTCATCATCTTCTTCATGTCTTCAAATTGCTTTAATAGACGGTTTACTTCAGGTACTGAAGTTCCACTACCCTTTGCAATCCGCTTTCTGCGTCCAGCATTAATGATTTCTGGATGAATTTTTTCTTCCTTTGTCATAGACTGGATGATCGCTTCAACATGAGAAATTTGCTTTTCATCAATTTGCAGATTATTGAGGCCTTTAATTTTGTTCGCACCAGGCATCATCTTTAAGAGTTCATCAAGAGGCCCCATATTACGAACTTGTCCAAGCTGATCTAAAAAGTCATCAAATGTAAACGAAGCTGTACGCATTTTTTGTTCCAGCTCTTTTGCCTTCTCTTCATCAACATTTGCTTGAGCTTTTTCGATTAACGTTAAGACGTCGCCCATTCCGAGGATTCGTGAAGCCATTCGTTCTGGATGGAAAGGCTCAATCGCATCCATTTTTTCCCCTAAACCGATAAATTTAATCGGAGTATTCGTTACGGAACGGATAGAGAGGGCGGCACCTCCTCGAGTGTCTCCGTCGAGCTTCGTTAAGACGACCCCTGTAAGCCCAAGCTGTTCATTAAAGCTTGAAGCTACGTTTACAGCGTCTTGACCAGTCATCGCATCGACAACAAGAAAGATTTCATCAGGGTTTGTGAGTTCTTTAATCTCTTTTAATTCTCCCATAAGGGCTTCATCGACATGCAAACGACCAGCTGTGTCAATTAGAACGTAGTCATGATGGTCCTCTTTCGCCTTTTGAATCGCTTGTTTCGCTATTTCTACCGGGCTTACTTGATCTCCAAGTGAAAATACTGGCATACTGAGCTGTTTTCCAAGCGTTTCTAGCTGCTTAATGGCAGCAGGACGATAAATATCAGCCGCAACTAATAACGGGTTGCGGTTATATTTTTTTCGGATCAGGTTGGCAAGCTTCCCCGTGGTTGTTGTTTTCCCTGCCCCTTGCAATCCCACCATCATAATGACGGTTGGCGGACGATTAGAGACAGCAATTTTGCTTTGCTCTCCGCCCATCAAGTTTGTCAGTTCTTCTTTAACCACTTTAATGACCTGTTGTCCAGGTGTTAAGCTTTGCATGACTTCCTGACCAACAGCACGCTCGCTTACTTTTTTGACGAACTCTTTTACAACCTTAAAGTTAACGTCCGCTTCTAAAAGTGCTAAGCGCACCTCGCGCATCATTTCTTTAACATCGGCCTCATTGACTTTCCCTTTGCCGCGAATTTTTTGGATCGTATTTTGCAGTCGGTCGGCTAATCCTTCAAATGCCATCTTATGCCGCCTCCTAATCTAATTTCTCAAGCTGCGCTACTAGCTCTAGCTGTGTGTCATCTGATAAAGAATTCTTTAGCTTTACTAGCAGCTTATTGCGCTCCTGAAATTTATGGAATAATAATAGCTTTTCCTCGTATTCCTCAAGCATCGCTTCTGTTCGTTTAATATTATCATAGACCGCTTGACGACTGACATGGTACTCTTCAGCAATTTCGCCTAGCGAATAGTCGTCCAAATAATACAGGGACATATAGCTTTGCTGCTTAGGAGTAAGTAATGACTGATAAAAGTCATACAAATAATTCATCCTATTTGTTTTATCCAGCATCGCTCATCCCCCTTTGTTAAGTGAAAAGCCTTTACATACTGTAGTTTACACAGAGAGACGTTTAATGTCAAGGTAGACCACGTGTTTCAAAGGAAAAAGCCCGGGATTTTTAACCCGGGCTACACTCGTTTACTGTTCTACTTCTTGATCAACTAAATCTGCAAATAATCCATACACGTATTGTTCGGCATCGAACTGTTGAAGGTCATCCATTTTTTCACCGAGACCTACAAACTTCACTGGAATTTTCAGCTCATTACGAATGGCTAATACAATTCCACCCTTCGCGGTTCCATCAAGCTTTGTTAACACAATTCCGCTAACATTTGTCGCTTCCTTGAATGTTTTTGCTTGAACCATTGCGTTTTGACCAGTCGTAGCATCAAGGACAAGAAGTACTTCATGAGGGGCACCTGGAATTTCACGTTCAATAACACGCTTTACCTTTTCTAGCTCCTTCATCAGGTTTACTTTATTTTGAAGTCTCCCAGCTGTGTCACACAATAGAATATCAGCGTTTCTTGACTTGGCTGCTTGAACGGCATCGTACATTACCGCAGCTGGATCGGAGCCAGCACTTTGCTTAATCACTTCCACTCCGACTCTTTCTCCCCATACCTCAAGCTGTTCAATTGCCCCAGCACGGAAGGTATCTCCGGCTGCTAACAACACTTTCTTGCCTTCACTTTTATATTTATGTGCCAGCTTTCCGATTGTCGTTGTTTTTCCTACACCATTAACTCCAACGAACAAAATAACCGTTAATCCATCCTGAATATTAATCGTATTAACTTCTTCTTCCTCATCACCTTTATAGATGTCTACAAGCTTCTCAGAGATGACAGCCTGAACGGCTGCTGGGTCTTGAATGTTTTTACGCTTGACTTCCATTTTTAGTTCATCAATGAGTTCCATGACCGTATCGAAGCCCACATCAGCCCCAATTAAGATCTCCTCAAGCTCCTCGAAAAAGTCTTCGTCAACTTTCCGATAACGTGCGACAAGATCATTAACTTTGCCTGAAAAATTGTCTCTCGTTTTAGTTAAGCCATCCTTAAACTTTTCGGTTACTGCATCCGTTTGCTTTGTGATTTTTTCTTTTAACTTTTTAAAAAAACTCAAAACTCACACGTCCTTTACGTTTCAATCAATTCTTTTGTTTCTTCCAATCTAACAGAAACAAGCTTTGAAACCCCCGACTCCTGCATCGTTACCCCGTAAAGCACATCCGCTTCTTCCATAGTGCCTTTTCGGTGGGTAATAACAATAAACTGCGTTTCGGCACTGTAACGTTTTAAATATTGGCTAAAACGATACACATTGGCCTCGTCTAAGGCAGCTTCTACCTCATCGAGAATACAAAATGGTACAGGTCTAACTTTTAAAATGGAGAACAAGAGAGCAATTGCTGTAAGCGATCGCTCTCCACCGGATAAGAGCCCTAAATTCTGCAACTTTTTCCCTGGTGGTTGGGCAACAATTTCTACCCCTGTATTTAATAAATCTTCTGGGTTCGTTAACTTTAAGTCTGCTCTTCCTCCGCCAAACAATGCTTGGAAAACAAATTCAAAATGCGAACGAATTCCATAGAAGGTTTGCTCAAAGCGCTTCTTCATTTCTTCGTCCATCTCATCGATGACCTGGAACAATGTATCTTTTGCTTCCTGCAAATCATTTTTCTGTTCGAGCAAGAATTCGTAGCGTTCAGAGACACGCTCATATTCTTCAATTGCCCCGATGTTTACGACTCCGAGCTCTTCAATTGCCAGACGAATGAGCTTTACTTTTTTCCGAGCTTCCTCAACCGGTAGAACTAGAGGATACTCTTCTTTTGCCGCTTCAAATGATAGCAGATACTCTTCTCGGAGGTGAGAAAGTCTGTTTTCTAACTCCACATCGAGACGCCCTAGCTTTACTTCTTCATCCTTAAGCGCAAGCGTTAAGCCCTTATGCTGTCTTAAAAGCTCTTTTAATTCAAGCTCAGAATCCTCTAAGGTACTGTGAAGTTTCAATCGTTCTTCTCGGCGTGAAGAAATCATAGAAAGGGTTTCATTTTTATCTTGTTGCTTTTTGGAAGCCTCTTGTTCCAAGAGCTGTTCTCCTGAACTACTAGAGTTCATCTCCGATGATAACAAGGATAGATCCTCTTCATACGTTTCATGTCGTTTCGTATGCTCTAAAAGAGAGGCTCTTGTCGCTTCAAGCTTTTCGAACAACCCATTATGCTGCTCCATTAGTGCAGCGAGCTTCACCTTCAGTTCCCCAATTTCATTGGACACTGATTCTTTAGAACTATTTTGGAAAGATTTCTTTTCTGATAGTACTTGAATTTGCTTATCAAGTTCAGCTAATTCATTCGCATACGTTGATAGCAATTCCGTTAACTCAACTTTACGTGAAGACAATTGCGTCTGGTCTTGTAAAAATTGAGACATGTCGAGATCATAGATTTTTAGCTTTTCATTGATATTTTTTTCTTCAATCTCAATTTCTCTAAGGTCACCCTTTTTCGATTGCTCAAGCAGGCGAAGATCTTCCCCTTGTTTTCGAATATCCTCAAGCTTTTGCTCCTGAGTTGTGATAGAAATTTTAAGCTCCTTCACCAGGGCTTCTAGCTCATGTGTTTGAGCTTCCATTCCCACTAGTTTACCTTTTAACTCTTCAAGCTCACCTTTACGGCTCAGTAGTGAAGATGTATTTGCCTTTACTGCACCACCAGTCATCGAACCACCTGGGTTTACGATATCCCCATCTGTCGTAACAAATCGACATCGATATTGTAAAAGCTTAGCGAGTTCGTTTGCACCCTTTAAATCCTTCGTGATGACCACCGTGCCTAAAAGATTGGAAAAGATTTCTTCATATTTTTGTTCAAACTCAATTAAATCCTTCGCTACTCCTACGTAAGATGGATGCCCTTTTAGTACCTGAAGCTGAGCACTTGATAGACTCTTTCCTCTTATGACACTAAGAGGCAGGAATGTTGCTCGTCCAAAAGAGTTTTGCTTTAAATAGAGTATCGCTTTTCTTCCATTTTCCTCATTCGTAACGACTACATGCTGCATCGCAGCGCCTAAAGCAGTCTCAATCGCTATTTCATACGATTTCGGAACCTGGATTAACTCGGCGACAGCCCCCTCAATCCCAGAAAGTTTGCCATCTCTTGCCTTTAATACTTCTTTTACTCCTTGGAAAAAACCAGAATAGTCATCTTCCATCTCTTCTAGCATATCTTTTCTAGACTTTGCCTTTTGTAAAAATTGATACGCTTGATAAAGCTGAGTTTCTTGCTTTTGATACTTATTCTTTATGTTCTCTAGCTTTTTCTGCTCTTCTCTATATACATGCACTTGTTCTTCAAGATTTTTTTGAACACCTTCAATACTAGCTTCAATTTCCTGCTTACGGCTGGAGATAACACGTCTTTCTTGAAGATACTTTTCATTATCAGCTTCTAATCTCGTGTTTTTCACACCTTGCTGTCCAAGCTGCTTTTCTGTGTGTTGAAGTTCATTCTTACTTGATGCTTGTCTATTCAAAATTTCAATATAATCACTTTTTAATGACTCGATTCGCTCTTCAATATTCTCACTAAACGATGCGAAAACTTCCTGCTTTTCTTTTAACAGCTTTTTAAGAGAGAGTACCTCATCATTCATACGCTGATAGCTTTCCTCTTGCTCCACTTGAAGCGAGGTTAATTCTTGGATTTTAAGAGAAACTTCTTCTATGCTTTTTCTAAGTTGCTCTTTGTTTTGCGAAGCATTTTTCTTTCTCTCTTTTAGAACCTCTTTTCTGCCTTCAACCTTTTCAAGCTCTTCACTAACTCGAAGTAGAACGTCCTGCAAATCCGTAATCGATTCATCGAGGGCCGCCATATGATCTCTCATTTCTACAATCCTAGCTTCCTTCAATTGAAGAACGGTAGATAGCTTCATTTCGTCCTCTTTATGCTGTTCAAGCTGACTAGTTAGCTTTTCCCACTTATGATGAAGATCCTCAATTTCATGAACCGTTACCGCTACTTCAATCTTTTCGAGCTCTTCTTTTTTCTGCAGAAAATCCTTTGCCATTGATGCCTGAATTTTAAGTGGCTCTACTTGCGTTTCTAATTCATGCAAGATATCACTCACACGATTTAAATTATCCTGAGTTTCTGTTAGCTTTGACTCAGCTTTCTTTTTACGATTTTTATATTTTAGAACACCAGCAGCCTCTTCAAAAATCGTTCTTCTTTCTTCGGCCTTGCTGTTTAATATTTCTTCTACTTTCCCTTGGCTAATGATTGAAAAGGCTTCTCTCCCTAATCCAGAGTCCATAAACAAATCAACGATATCTTTTAGCCTGCATGTTTGCTTATTGATTTGAAACTCACTATCTCCTGAGCGATACACACGTCTAGTTACGCTTACCTCATTGTATTCAATCGGTAAGGCTTGATCTTCATTATCCAACGTTAACGTTACTTCAGCAAAATTCAATGCTTTTCGCGAATCACTACCAGCAAATATAATATCCTCCATCTTTGAGCCACGGAGCGATTTTGCTGACTGCTCTCCTAACACCCAACGAATTGCATCGGTAATATTACTTTTTCCGCTTCCATTTGGACCAACCACTGCTGTGACACCCGGGACAAAATCGACCCCAATTCTCTCAGCAAACGACTTGAATCCGACTACATCCAAACGTTTGAGATACACAGCTTTTCCCCCTTTATCTCTACTCCTGTTGTTTTTCTTCTAGCTGTTCTTTCGCTCCATTAAGGTGAGATTTGATCTTTTCTAAAGCCATTTGTGCAGCATGCTGCTCAGCCTCTTTCTTTGATCTCCCCGTACCTTGTCCAAGCTCTTCGTTGTTTAAACACACCTTTGAGACAAACTCCCTATTATGGGCCGGTCCTCGCTCTAGTAAAATTTTGTATTCGATTGTACCAATTCCATCTCTTTGTACAAGCTCTTGCAGCTGACTTTTAAAATCCATCACATGAGAAAAAGCACCTTCGTTAATTTTAGGAAATACTACTCTTTCTAAAAATCCAATCACTGTTTCAATTCCTTTGTCCAAAAAGAGTGCACCAATAAATGCCTCAAACACATCCGCTAACAGGGCAGGACGCTCACGGCCTCCTGTCATTTCTTCCCCTTTTCCAAGAAGCACTAGTTTCCCAAAAGTAAGTTCATTTGCAAACCTTACTAGAGAGGGCTCACAAACAACGGCTGCACGCAGCTTTGTCAACTCTCCTTCACTCATCATCGGGTATTTCTTGTAAAGGAATTGTGAAACAGTTAATTCTAAAACAGCGTCTCCTAAAAATTCAAGCCTTTCATTATCTTCATAGGGCTTTCTACGATGCTCATTCACATATGATGAATGGGTAAATGCTTGTTTTAATAGCTTCTCATCTGTAAAGGTAATTCCTTGTTCTGCTTGAAATTCTTTAAATAATTTATCGTAAGAGCGAAAGCTACGTTTCTCTCTTTCTTTTCCGTACTTGCTCATTTTGCCTCCACCTTGCTAATAGTTTACATACCATATCAAGTTTACGTAAAAGTTCTTAAAAACGCAAAGGAAGATTGAAGGTTTTTTAATATTTATTAAGAAAAGCGGAAGTGCCCGTTTAGCAACGTATGGACTGGAGAGCTTCGACTGAGATAAAGGAAACACGGAGAGCGTAAGCGATTCGATGTTGACTTATCGCAGGGAGAAGATCGAAGTACACTAGTTGCTGGGCGCTGGAGCTGGACAATTTTCGAAGTGCAATTTTTATACTTTCTAAACATCATGAAGAAAGCCCCGCATTGCTGCGGAGCTTTTTCATAACATCTAACGATTATTGAGTACTTTTTATGTAATTCACAGCGTCACCCACTGTAGAAATCTTTTCAGCATCATCGTCAGAGATTTCCATATCAAACTCGTCTTCTAATTCCATAACTAGTTCAACTACGTCAAGGGAATCAGCACCAAGATCATCCTTGAAAGAAGCTTCAAGAGTCACTTGATTTTCTTCTACTCCAAGTCTGTCAACGATAATCTTCGTTACGCGCTCTAATACATCTGCCATGCGTTTCACCTCCCCTCAAGGGACATTATAGTGTATTTTCGACAATTAATAAATGTTGAATTTTCGGTTACATGACCATTCCACCGTTAACATGGATAGTTTGTCCGGTTATATAACGGCTGTCATCAGATGCTAAAAACGTAACTGCATTGGCAATATCCTTCGGTTCACCAAACTTAGCAAGTGGAATCATCTTTAACATTCCCTCTTTAATCTCATCGGTAAGCTTATCTGTCATATCGGTCGTAATAAAACCAGGTGCAACAGCATTAACCGTGATCCCACGAGGAGCAAGTTCCTTTGCCGTCGTTTTCGTTAAACCGATTACCCCAGCCTTTGCTGCCACATAGTTGGCTTGACCAGCATTCCCGCTTTCCCCGACAACGGAAGAAATATTAATAATTCTGCCACTCTTCTGCTTCATCATTTGACGAGTTACAGCCTTTGTACAAAGGAACACACCTTTTAGGTTTGTATTAATAACATCGTCCCATTCGTCTTCCTTCATACGCATAATCAGGTTATCTCTTGTGATTCCCGCATTATTGACAAGAATATCTAGGCTTCCCCAACGGTCTATCGTTTGTTTCACCATCTCTGCAACCGACTCTCCATTAGCAACATCGCATTGAATGGCAAACGCTTCTCTTCCAAGACTTTGAATTTCTTGAACCACTTCATTTGCACGAGCTTCACTTCCAGCGTAATTTACTGCAACATTTGCGCCCGCTTTTGCTAGTTCAATAGCAATATCTCTTCCGATTCCACGTGATGCACCTGTAACAAGTGCTACTTTTCCTAAAAGCTTCATACCGTTCTCTCCTTTAATGCATTAATCGTTGCCAGTAGCGTTTCTTCATCAGAAATGGAATAGGTTTGAACAGAACGTTCCACTTTTTTCACTAACCCAGACAACACTTTCCCAGGTCCGATTTCAACAAATGTATCTACGCCAAGTTCAATCAAATGTTGAACACTGTCTTCCCATAACACTGGAGAGTATAGCTGTTCAAGCAATCTTTCTTTAATTTCCTCAGCAGCTGTCATTTCTTGTGCATTCACATTTGCAATGACAGGAACAGTCGCTTCACTGATTGATATTCCATCTAACACTTCACGCAAACGACCTGAAGCCGGCTTCATAAGTTGCGAATGAAAAGGCCCACTAACTTCAAGTGGAAGAACTCGTTTTGCTCCTGCTTCCTTTGCAAGCTGGGAAGCAAGTTCCACTCCTTTTCTAGAGCCTGAAATGACTATTTGTCCAGGACAATTCATATTTGCAAGACCTACTACGTCTCCTTCAGCCGCTGCTTTTTCTACCGCTTCTGCCAACGTATCACGGTCTAGCCCTAATACAGCCGCCATCGTGCCTTCCCGGTTAGGTACAGCTTCTTCCATAAACTCACCACGTTTACGTACCGCGTACACCCCATCCTCAAAACCAATCGCTCCAGCAGCTACCAATGCTGTATATTCACCTAAGCTGTGTCCAGCCAAATAGTCTGCTTTTATCTCAGCTTTCTTGAATTGCTCAAACAGCGCAATCGAAGTGGTTAAGAGTGCAGGTTGAGTGTTCGTAGTTTTCGTTAACTCCTCTTGCGGGCCTTCAAAAATAAGATTGGATAGAGAAAACCCTAATTTTTTGTCCGCTTGTTCAAAAACAGATTGAACTTCCACATTTGTCTCTGCAAAAGCTTTTCCCATTCCAACTGTTTGTGATCCTTGTCCAGGAAAGATAATTGCTAATTTACCCATAGTTACTCCTCTCTAGCTTCTGTGTATTTTGATATCGCGTCTTTAATCGTAGGCGCGACCTTCTTTTCGACCATGTCCCTCGTTTGTCTAATTGCATTGTATACGGAGTTTGCATCTGATGATCCATGAGCTTTAATAACCGGTGCCTTTAGTCCGAACAATCCCGCACCACCATACTCCGAATAATCCATCTTTGCCTTTAATTGCATTAGGTCTGGCTTCAGAACAGCTGCTGCTAGCTTCGTCTTCAAAGAGCTGTAAAGCGTTGTTTTAAGCATTTTAAATACGGATAAAGCCGTTCCTTCAATCGTCTTTAATACCATATTGCCAGTAAATCCATCGGTGACCACTACATCTGCCACACCATCAAGCAAATCCCTTGCTTCCACGTTTCCAATAAAGTTAACAGGCGCTTCTTTTATAAGATCAAAAGCTAGTTTGGATAACTCATTTCCCTTTTTCTCTTCTGTTCCAATATTCAAAAGGCCTACTCTTGGATTCTTTACCCCTCTTACTTTTTCAGCATAGATGGAACCCATGATGGCATTTTGCAATAAATGTTCAGGCTTTGCGTCAACATTAGCACCAACATCAAGCAGAAGAAACCCTTCTCCACCAATCGTTGGTAGGGTTGGTGCCAAGGCTGGTCGTTCAATTCCTTCAATACGTCCTACTATGAACAAACCAGTCGCCATTAAAGCCCCTGTATTACCTGCAGAAATACACCCATCTGCTTCTCCGTCCGAAACAAGCTTTGCAGCTAGGACCATGGATGAATTTCTCTTCCGTCTCACTGCTTTTACAGGTTCATCAGTGCCTAAAATAACCTCTTCCGTATGTAAAATCGATATTCTATCGTGAGGTGTGAGATGCTCCTTAATTTTTGCTTCATCACCTACTAAACATATATGTAAATCATCAAATGCTTGAACGGCCTTTATGGCTCCTAAAACGATCTCTTTTGGAGCATGGTCGCCTCCCATTGCATCAAGGGCCAATTTCATTGTTATTCATTCCTTATGTCATTTTTTATAGCGATACATTTCAAATTCACCGGTAAATACTAGTTCATTATTCACAAAACTATTGACTTCTACAAGAGTTCTACCTTTTTCTTCATCAATTCGTAACACTTTTGCTTTTGCAATAACTCGTTCATTTTCCTTAACAGATCTCGTAAATTGAATATTTGCCTTTGCCGTTAAAGCCAGTTCATCGTTGATTACGGCAACCGCTAATGAATTAGCCTGAGCAAAAACGTGGTGACCCCTTGCGATTTGGTTTCTCTTAAACACATGCTCATGCTTGACATCAAAAATAGAAATAGCCGTTTGGTCAAGCTCAATATCAATAATTTCACCAATCACTTCATCGATTGGTAATGAACGTACTTCATCGTCGAACCGCTTTTCAGCGACATTTTTTATTCTTTCCCTTAGTTCAGGAATCGATAACTCTAACCGGTCCAACCGGATGGTTTGTACACTAACCGTGAATTGGTCAGCAAGCTCCTCATCGGTAATAAACGGGTTTTCTTTTATTGTTTCTATTAAAAGTCGTTGCCGCTCTTTTTTACTTTTTCTCATATGTAAAACACCGTCCGAAGTATTAAGACTAGGTACTAATAGTAGTATATAAAACTAAAAAGCAGATTGCAACAAACTTTTTTTGCAATCTACTTTTTAATATCCGTTTTATCAATCTAGCTTTTCATTTTCCAATACACCAGAGTCTGCAAGCTTTAAACGCAGCCCAGCGAATTCATCTTCTTTCCAAAACTCCTCTGATTCTATCAAGACCATGGCGTCGTTTCGAGCAGTTTCTAACGCTCTGTAATCATGGACCATATCAGCTACCTTAAACTCAGGAAGGCCACTTTGCTTTCGACCAAAAAAATCTCCAGGCCCTCGAAGCTCCAAGTCCTTTTCACTGACAACGAAGCCGTCATTTGTTTCGGTCATAATTTTCATCCGTTCTTTCCCAACCTCTGTTTTCGGGTCAGCCAATAGAACACAATACGATTGTTCGCTCCCCCTCCCCACTCGACCTCGTAGCTGGTGAAGCTGTGCCAATCCAAATCTTTCGGCATCATAGATGACCATCATCGTCGCATTAGGAACATTTACTCCCACTTCTACAACAGTAGTTGATACAAGTACTTGATATTGGTTTGAACTAAATGCTTTCATTACTTCATCTTTCTCATCAGAACTAAGTCTCCCATGCATCAAACCAACTTGATATCGATGGTGGAAGTATGTTTGTAAGGCCACATGAACATCAATCGCATTTTGTACATCAAGCTTGTCCGACTCTTCAATGAGTGGACAAATCACATATGCTTGTCGTCCTTTTGCAAGCTCTTTTTCCATGAAGGAAAGGACACGATCAAGCATGTCTGCTTTTGCCCAATACGTTTCAATCGCTTTACGACCTGCAGGCATTTCATCAATGATGGACACATCCATTTCTCCAAACACAGTAATCGCTAGTGTACGAGGAATGGGAGTAGCTGTCATAAAGAGCACATCCGGGTTCTCTCCTTTTTCACGTAAAACCCTTCTTTGCTCCACACCAAAACGATGCTGTTCATCCGTAATGACAAGGCCAAGTTTGGCAAATACGACTTCATCCTGAATTAATGCGTGTGTCCCGATTAAAATATGAATTTCACCTTTTTTTAATCGTTCTAACACTTCACGGCGTCTCTTTCCCTTTACTGAGCTCGTTAAGAGTTCAACTGATAATCCAACAGGCTCTAATAACGCCTTTAATGATTCCGCATGCTGTTCAGCTAATATTTCTGTGGGCACCATTAAAGCCCCTTGATATCCCGCTGTATGACTAGAAAAAAGAGCAATAGCCGCGACGACTGTTTTCCCTGAACCTACATCCCCTTGCAGCAAACGATTCATACGGTATGGAGATTTTAGATCCTTCAACACCTCGTTTACCACTCGCTTCTGCGCATTAGTAAGCGGGAATGGTAGATGATCAATAAAATCCTTTACCTTAACTAAGTCATAGTTTTGAGAAAGTCCCTTAGAATTCTCCCTTTCAAACTTTCGTAATGCTTGCATTTTTAACTGAAAATGCAAAAATTCTTCATACACAAATCTTCGACGAGCTTTTTTTACCTCTTCTTCATTTAGCGGATTGTGCATGGAAAGCAACGATTCCTTCCGATTTCCAAGCTTATATTTGCTAATCATTTTTTCAGGAAGGCTTTCTTTAATATCCTTTCCATACTGAGAGAATGCTAGATTAATAAATCTCCTTAGACCTTTAACCGTCACATCACCTTTCACACTATAAACTGGAACAAACTTTTTTTCTGATTCATTTGATCCAATTTTCGCTTGTGAGGCAGTGATCATTTGGCGATGCTGATCCCATTTTCCTGTTACGGTAACCATTTCATTTACTTGAAACTTATTTTTCAAATAGGCCTGATTAAAAAATACCACTTGAATTAAATATCTCTCAACTAGCAATCGGATGGTTAGTCTTGACCGCTTTTTTCCATAATACATAAGAGAAGGCTCACTATGAACCTTCCCTTCTACGGTAATCCTCTCGTCATGTTTCACTTCTGTTAAGTCACGAAGGCGATAATCTTCATAACGATATGGAAAATATTCAAGTAAATCTTCAATAGTCATTATTCTCATTTCAGCTAGACTTAGTGCTGTCTCAGCACCAATTCCTTTTACAGCTGTTACGGATTGCTTTAAATTACTGTTGTTGTTCTCCATGAACATGCGGTATTCCGAATATTTTCGCTTCTAGTCTGCGACCTGTCGGAGTTGCCGCCAACCCTCCCTGCGCTGTTTCTTTAAGAGCGGTAGGCATTGTTTGACCGATTTTATACATCGCATCAATTACTTCATCACATGGTATTCGACTTGTGATTCCTGCTAATGCCATATCCGCTGCCACCATTGCGTTTGCAGCTCCCATTGCATTACGTTTTACACAAGGGACTTCTACTAAACCAGCAACGGGGTCACACACTAATCCTAACATATTTTTTAAGGTGATCGCCATAGCTTCTGCACATTGAGCTGGAGTTCCACCAGCCATTTCTACAATAGCCGCTGCAGCCATTCCAGCTGCAGATCCAACCTCTGCTTGACAACCTCCAGCAGCCCCAGAGATCGACGCATTATTAGCAACAACAAATCCAAATGCTCCGGATGTAAATAAGAAGGCTACCATCTGTTCTCTCGTAGGATGTAGTTTATCTCTTACGGCAAATAAGGTTCCTGGTACCACACCAGCTGATCCTGCTGTAGGGGTCGCACAAATTGTCCCCATTGCCGCATTCACTTCATTTGTAGCAACTGCCTTCGAGACCGCATCGAGGATCGTGTCACCACATAAAGACTTTCCAGACTGAATATATTTTTGAAGCAGCACGGCATCTCCACCCGTGAGACCCGAATGGGACCTTACCCCATTAAGGCCCCGCTCAACAGCTTGCTCCATTACGGTCAAGTTCACATTCATTTGCTCTAGAATTTGGTCTCGTGTCCGACCAGTAACTTCCATTTCTTGTTCAATCATGATATCTGATATTTTTTTATTTTGTGTACTAGCTAGCTCTACTAGCTCTGCGACATTGCGAAACATGATGTACACTCTCCCTGCATTCTAGTAATCTATCCTGAAAGCGCTACCATAAAATTTCTCTTCTATTCTACAATTTTGGCAACCTTTACCACATGGTCAAGCGCTTCTAATTCTTTAATAACTAAATCGTCAATATTCTGGTCCACTTCAATCGTCATTAACGCAAGCATTCCTTTTTCTTTCCTTGAAACTTCCATATGTCCGATATTTAGCTCGTGTGAAGCTAATATATTTGAAACACTAGCAATCGCACCAAAACGATCATTATGAACGACTAAAATCGCTGGATGATGACCTGATAACCTTAGCTCAAAGCCGTTCAACTCCGTAATTTCGATTTTGCCACCGCCAATCGAGATCCCTACTAACTCTAGCTCTCCTTGATCGTCACCAATGAATACTTTGGCTGTATTCGGGTGTTCTGGTATCGCATCTTCTTCAATAAATGTGATTTCCATTCCGTTCATTTGAGCAATAGAAATCGATTTAATAATTCGTTCATCGAATGTATCAAAGTCTAATAATCCACCGATTATGGCTACATCGGTTCCATGTCCTTTATATGTTTGGGCAAAAGAGCCATAAAGAGAAATTTTCGCCCACTTTGGTTCACGACCAAAAAGGCTTCTTGCCACTCTTCCAATTCTTGCCGCCCCTGCTGTATGTGAGCTAGAAGGACCAATCATTACAGGCCCTATAATATCAAAAACACTTTTATACTTCATCACTTTTCCCCCTTGTGGAGAATACTATTTACACTTAATGGTTTCCCAAATTGTATTATACATTATTGTATGATAAAAACATTGAAGTTTCTTCTATTTCCACTATCTACAAAGTGGATTTTTTCAAATGAAAGGAAGCACAGCTTTTAGCCATGCTTCCATCAATATTATTCAACTGAGAAAATGAATGCATATAACGGTTGTTTTCCATCGTGAATCTCGATTTCAACATCACCGTAATTTGCTTCTACAAACTCGACAATCGCGTTTACATCCGCGTCCGTTGCATCTTCACCTTTTAAAATCGTCAAAATCTCTGAGTCTTCATCAAGGAGATGATCTAGCAATTTCGTTGCAGAAACGACTTTATCTTTATCCTTAACAACGATTTTCCCTTCGGCAATTCCCATGAAATCATCTTTTTCAATCTCAAGGCCATCGATACTTGTATCACGAACGGCATAAGTAATTTGACCTGTTTTAACATTTTGCAGCGCTTCCGTCATGCCCTCTTTATTGCCTTCTAGGTCTGCACCTGGGTTAAAGGCGAGAAGAGCAGACATTCCTTGTGGTACCGTTTTTGAAGGGATAACAATCGCATCTTCTTCAGTTACTTCAGCAGCTTGTTCAGCTGCCATGATGATGTTCTTGTTATTCGGCAATATAATCACTTTCTTTGCATTCACTTCTTTAATTGCCTTAACGATATCCTCCGTACTTGGATTCATCGTTTGTCCACCTTCAATAACTGCATGTGCACCAATACTCTTAAACAATTCTGCAATCCCTGAGCCCATTGAAACGGTTACAATACCGTACTCTTGCTTTTCCTTCGGCTTTGCAGATGCACTTGCTTTTTCATTTGAATCGGATAACAAATTCGTATGTTGCTCACGCATATTTTCAATTTTAAGGTTCACTAAGCTTCCATAGGTTTGTGCATACGTTAGCACATTTCCCGGATACTCTGCGTGAATATGTACTTTGACAAGCTGATCATCAGATATAACCAAGAGAGAATCGCCGTGCTGACTTAAATCTTGACGGAAGGTTTGCTCGCTAAATGGTTTAGATTGGAGTTTCTCGTCGTCCAACTTGACCATAAATTCTGTACAATAACCAAACTCAATGTCTTCTGTGTTCATATGGCTTTGTACACTCTTGTGATGTTCTGCATTGACTAGGTCATCCATTGAAGATGCTAGTGTAGGACCTTCAGGTAATTTTTCTCCCTTCAGTACCGCTAGGAAGCCTTCATACACAAACACAAGTCCTTGACCGCCACTATCAACTACTCCCACTTCCTTTAAAACCGGTAGAAGATCAGGTGTACGCTTTAAGGATGCCTTTGCTTCTGCAAGTACTGCCTCCATGATTGTAACAATATCATCTGATTTTTTCGCTGATTCAACTGCTTGCTTTGCAGAGTCTTTTGCAACCGTTAAGATTGTTCCTTCCACAGGCTTCATGACTGCTTTGTAAGCTGTTATCACTCCTGCATCAAGAGCAGCGGCAAATTCAAATGCATTGATGCTAGCTTTTGTTTCGATTGCTTTAGAAAAGCCTCGGAAAAGCTGGGATAAAATAACACCAGAGTTTCCTCTTGCACCCATCAACAATCCCTTGGAAAGCGCAATACCGACCTTCCCAAGATGGTCTTGAACATTATTTCTAACTTCCTTTGCTCCAGAAGTCATCGATAAGTTCATATTTGTTCCAGTATCACCATCTGGAACGGGAAACACATTCAGTGCATCCACATATTTTGCATTAGAGGACAAGTGATTCGCTCCTTGTAACACCATTTCAGCGAAACGTTTTCCATCTAAAGATTTAATTGACACAAGTCTTTCCTCCTCACTAATGTTCGTCACTACGAACGCACTGCTCGAGGAAACCTAAACTTCCTCGGGCAACGCATTTTACTTACGGGTTCGTGACGCGAACACCTTGAACGTAAATATTAACTGAGTCTACGGCAAGGCCAACTGTTTTGTCTAAGGTATATTTCACTTTTGATTGTACATTATGTGCAATCTCAGAAATTTTTGTACCATAGCTAACAATTATATACATATCAATATGTACTTCATCATTTTCCTGACGAACAATGACACCTCTAGTAAAGTTCTCTCTTCTTAATATTTCCGTAAGGCCATCTTTTAGTTGATGTTTTGAAGCCATTCCTACTATACCGTAGCAATCAACAGCTGCTCCTCCAGCGATTGTTGCAATTACTTCATTTGAGATATCAATTTGTCCGAAATTAGTTTTCAGTTCGATGGACATAAATGCTTCCCCCTTTGGAATTTGCTCCTTAACTACAGTCATTTTACTATAAGGACTTCAAATTTAAAAGTCATATTCCCCGCACTTATAATAGAGCCTTAAGATTTTACCTATGTCAAGGAAATTTTCTTGAAACCTTTTGTTAGAACTGTTGCATTCCGAATGGTTGTATGATAAATTATTAAAGTATCTTTTAATGCTTGAAAAACGGAGAATCCGCTATTTTCACATTAAATAAAACTTGAAAGCAATTTTACATTGCATTTTAAAGATGAACAAATAATGCTTCACCTTTGATAGTAAGGAGGGAAATGTATATGCCACGTAAATGTGTTGTAACTGGTAAAGGAACTCGTTCAGGTAACGCACGTTCTCATGCTATGAACGCTAACAAGCGTACTTGGGGTGCTAACCTTCAAAAGGTACGTATTCTTGTAGATGGAAAGCCAAAGCGTGTTTGGGTTTCTGCAAGAGCACTTAAATCAGGTAAAGTTGAACGCGTATAATGTGTAAAGAGTATCCACTTGGATGCTCTTTTTCATTTTCCTTTTAAAACTAGCCTTCCCATTAACCCTTGGAAATAGACTTTTAAATATTCACAAAAAAATACACCGATGCGAATCTCTTACATCGGTGTACATTGGTTTTTAAGGTTGTCTTTCTTGAAACCGTGTTACAAATACCACTTTGGTTTAGCCCTTTTTAAACGTACCCAGCATCGCGCGGACAATGCCGCCTAAAAATTTCGGCAATTTAATCGTGTAAAATCTCATAATGTCCCTCCTCACCATCTCACGCATGAACAAGTTTCAGAATTCTCATTATCATATTCAAAATATAAAGATAAGTACTCAATATAAGGAAGTTTAATCGCGACTCCTTATCACCATTAATATGCCTTCCGAAAAAGATATAGTACCAATATCAGAAATTAGTTCATTGCTAATACATAGAGTGGAATGAATCGGAATATGGCGAAGCGTTAACGGATACTTAAAACCAATAAGGGTTAACCCCTCAACTTCTCCATGAAAAGGAATAAAAGAAATATAGGTGTATTCATCATCTTTTTCTATTGTATGTGTGCCTGCTTGTATTAATGAAATGATATTTTGACGATCAATGATTTCAATCGAGACTGATTTTTGTGTATTCATTGGTTTAAAAAGCAGTTGTATATTTGCAAAAAAATGATCCAGCCTTCCACCCGTAGCACCAAAGATTCGAATTTTTTCTGGGGCCTGTTTCATTGCCCATGAAATCGCGATTTCCATATCCGTTTCATCTTTTTCTGGTGGAAATGTAAGTAACTCCTCAACATGTTTCTTTATAAACACCAGCTCTTCTTCCACCACGGAATCAAAATCACCAAAGGCTTTATCAACAGTAATCCCTTCATTTATTAGGGTTAGAACTCCACGATCCACACCTACCCACTCTCCACTATATGAGTGAAGTGAAGGGATATAATCTTTTGGGCCACCTGCTAAAATATTGATCTCCATATTGGATCCTCCTTGTAATCAAGGAAAGGCTAGCTTCTAAAAAAGCTAGCCACCATTCTTATCCTCTAATTTTTTCTATCGCTTTTTTTCTATCTCTTTCGTTGTATATAGCCGATCCAGCCACGAGAACATTCGCACCAGCTTCTACACACTTCCTTGCCGTTTCCTCGTTCACTCCACCATCTACTTCAATTTCAACGGATAACCCTTTTTTATCTACCAGTTCTTTTACCTGTCTAATTTTCGGTAGCACTTGCTCAATAAATTTTTGCCCTCCAAAACCAGGATTAACCGTCATTAAAAGAACCATATCAATATCATCAATCACATGCTCAATGGTTTGAACAGGTGTTGCAGGATTTAGAACAACCCCCGCTTTGACTCCAAATGATTTAATATAGTGGATGGTCCGATGTAGATGCTTACAAGCTTCTACATGAACAGTAAGATAATCGGCTCCTGCATTAGCAAATACCTCAATATACTGATCCGGATTTTCGATCATTAAATGCACATCAAGCGGAAGTTTCGTGATTGGACGAATCGCTTCTACAATCAGGGGACCAATCGTAATATTGGGTACAAAATGACCATCCATGACATCCACATGGATATAGTCTGCTCCCCCTCGTTCTACATCTTTAATTTCTTCTCCCAGTTTTGAAAAATCAGCTGATAGTATGGAAGGCGCAATTTTCACCATAATTAATACCTCGGCTTTCTCTCTTTAATTTCTTGTACAAAAAGCTCATAATGCTCATATCGATACTCAGGAAGCTTCCCAGTATTCACCGCTTCCTTTACCGCACATTTTGGTTCCTTTAAGTGAATACATCCGCGAAATTTACAGTCTTCACTTAACTTTTCAATATCAGGGAAGCAATAGTTTAAGTCCTCTACCTCTATATCCGTGAATTCCAGCGAACTGAAACCAGGAGTATCTGCGACTAACCCTTCCCCAATCTTAATTAGTTCCACATGTCTTGTTGTATGTTTTCCTCGGCCTAAATGGGAGGATATATCGTTTGTTTTTAATTCTAGGTCTGGTCGTATCGCATTTAAAAGCGATGACTTTCCTACACCTGACTGCCCAGCGAATACGGATATAACTCCTTTTAAATGTGGAAGCAACTGCTCTAACCCGTCCTCTGTTTCTGATGAGGTTAAAATTACTTCATAACCAGCATTCATATATTGATCACGATAGATTTCAATCTTTTTTCTATCATCATCACTTGTTAAATCCATTTTCGTTACACAAATAATTGGCTTGATCCGATTAAATTCAACTAGAACAAGAAACCGATCGAGCAAGGAGGTACTAAAATCAGGCTCAACAGCCGAAAAAACCAATATCGCCTGATCAACATTAGAAATCGGTGGTCTTACTAATTCGTTTTTCCGATCCTTTACCTCTAAAATATAGCCCTCAGATTCATTTTCAGCCTGAAAAACAACTTCATCACCTACAAGAGGGGTTACTTTATTTAAGCGAAATACCCCTCTACCTCTACACTGAATCACTTGATTATCATCTGAGAGAACATAATAGAAACCACTTAACGCTTTAATAATTTTGCCTTCTGGCATACATACACTCCTTTAACAGAATGTGAACGATTAGTTCCTAAACCTATTTTAATTTGTTGGGTATGGTACCGATTGTTCATCGATAACATCACCGTCCCTTTGGACTCTGTATGCGCCCTGTTCATTAGGAGCAATAATTAACTGTATAGTCCGAGTCTCAGTTTGTGTAATTTCAAAGGTTTGCACCGGTTCTGATATATTGTGATCCATATCCTCTATATAAATTTGGACAACTTGCGGAGTCCCTTCCACTAAAGGTTCATAAGGAATGGTAATTTCCTTTTGTACGGTTTTAGGAATCGCTTCTTTTCCTTTAGAAAGTACTACGGTCACTGTAGACCCTTTTTGTACATCTGTACCTGCAGAAGGCTTTTGCGAGATCACTAATCCTTCCGCCACCGTATCGCTATATTGGCCTTCACTTGCGATCTGTACATTTAACCCAGAGGAATGTGCGTACTCTTGGATTCCTTTTTCATTATAACCTGAAAGATCCTTTAGTTTTATTAGCTGTGGCCCCTTACTAACGGTAAATTCCAGTTCCGTTTCCGCCGGAATAATTTCTTCACCGCTAGATGGATTCTGCGAGATGATTTGTCCTACTGGGGCAGAATCATCGTTAACTTCCTTTTTGGTGATGTCTTTAAAGCCCCTTGCTTCTAACAAATCAATTACATCATCATATTGACGTCCGGTATAGTCAAGCACTGTCCATTTTTCTTTACCAATACTTAAATAAAGATCCACTTCCTGCCCTTCTTTTACTGTTTTCCCTTCTTTAGGGTTTGTTTTTATGATGAGTCCTTCTTCTACTTCTTCATCAGTAACTTCAATTGTGTCACCAATTTTCAATCCTTGCTCCTGAAGGATTTCCATTGCTTCATCTAACTCTGTTCCAGAAACATCAGGAACAAGCACGTCTTTGGGCCCTAATAATTTAGGTAGAACCGTTACAGTTAAAATGGAAAGGATAAGCAATAAGAGAAAGATAGATACGAGCACAATAGGCCATTTTCTCTTCTTTTTCTTCTTCTTTTTATCTCCGTCTTTGTCAGTTGTCTCTTGAAGAACAGGATGCTCTTTACTATGTACGAGTGTCTCATCAGATGTCAGGTACTGATCAGCGGTAATAACCGGAATGGCTTTTGTTGCATCATCATCTATCGGAAGAGCAAATTTTGGCTCGTCGATTCGATCAGGATCAAGTGCTGTTACTAAATCCATCTCCATATCTTCAACACTATCATATCGATGAAAAGGATCTTTTGCCGTTGCTTTTAAAACGATATTTTCCACACTTTGTGGGATTTTTGGATTCCATCTTCTTAACGAAGGTGTTTCTGATTGTAGGTGTTTTAATGCAATAGAGACGGCTGATTCACCTGAAAATGGAAGCCTTCCTGTTAATAGTTCAAACATGACAATTCCAAGAGAATAGATATCCGATTTTCGGTTAGCCATTCCACCTCTTGCTTGTTCTGGAGATAAGTAATGGACAGACCCAAGCACTGAGTTTGTTTGTGTTATACTTGTCGCACTCATAGCCATAGCAATACCAAAATCCGTAATTTTCACATTTCCCTCACGATCAATTAAAATATTATGTGGTTTAATATCTCTATGAATAATGTGATTTTGATGAGCATGTGAAATAGCGGAGGTTAACTGTTTCATAATATCAATGGCATCCGCTACATGTAATGATAGCTGCTGCTGTATGTATTGTTTGAGAGTTTGCCCCTCCACATACTCCATAACAATATAATAGATAGAATCTTCTTCTCCAACATCGTATATACTAACAATATTCGGATGAGCCAAGCTCGTTGCGGATTGTGCTTCTCGGTGAAAGCGACGAATAAATTCCTCGTCATTCGAAAAATCAAGCCTCAGTACCTTAACAGCCACGTCTCGATCTAAAATCATATCATGTGCAAGATAAACATTGGCCATTCCGCCGCCGCCAATCATCTCAAGCACTTTGTAGCGGCCGCTTAAACGCTTACCGATTAGCATGTATTCCCACCCCAATCATCGCCAACGTCAAATTGTAAAATGACCAAGGTAATATTATCCTCACCACCATGCTCATTTGCAAGGTTGATAAGAGTGGATGCCTTTTCCTCTAAATTTTCAGCATTTTTTAAAACACTAACCATTTCATCAGACGAAACTTTATTAGATAAACCATCAGAGCATAAAAGGAGAACATCTCCTTCTTCAAACATGATGGTACGAATATCCATTTTTATATCTTGCTCCGTTCCAAGAGCACGTAAAATAACATTTTTACGCGGATGATGTTCTGCATCCTCTCTTGAAATTTGTCCCGTTCTAACAAGTTCATTTACGAGAGTATGATCTTCTGTTAACTGCTGAAAACCTGAATCATTTAAAATATAGCAGCGACTATCACCAATATTCAGAACAGTTGAAAATAATGGCGTAACAATGGCAGCAACGACTGTTGTTCCCATCCCTTCACACTCGGCATGTTGCTGTGAATGCTGGAATACTACTTGATTGATATGAGGAATACTGTTTCTTAACCAGTCCTCTGCATGAGAGGCCGTTTCAATTCCACTTGAATCTTTCCACATCTCTTCTAAATGCTTGATCGCCATGGAACTGGCGACATCTCCTGCTCGATGTCCACCCATTCCATCTGCAACCACACATAGATGCTGCCCGTCACGGTTGATAAAGATTCCTCCACTGTCCTCATTATGCTGGCGAATCCGACCTCGGTCCGTTCTAAATACTGCTTTCACCTATTGTCACCTCGTCTCTTCTTTTCGTTCCTTTGCACGAAGTTGTCCACATGCTGCATCAATATCATGACCGTGCTCTCTTCTAATCGTTACGTTTACTCCATGATTTTTTAACGTTTTTTCAAATGCAAAAATTTGATCTTTAGGTGTTCGGACATAATCTCTTTCTGGTACATAGTTTACCGGAATTAGGTTTACGTGACATTTAACACCCTTAATGAGCTTCGCTAGTTCTTCGGCATGTTCAACTTGGTCATTTACTCCCCCAAATAGCCCATACTCAAAACTCACTCGTCTTCCAGTCTTCTCGATATAATAACGTACTGCATCCATTAAATCAGGGAGCTTATACGCACGGTTAATGGGCATTAACCGGCTACGAATTTCCGTATTTGGTGCATGAAGTGAAATCGCAAAGTTGATTTGCATATTCTCATCAGCAAACTGATAAATCTTTGGAATAATTCCACTTGTCGAAACCGTAATATGTCGAGCTCCTATGTTCAATCCTTTATCATGATTGATAATTTTTAAAAATGAGAGCATATCATTGTAATTGTCAAAAGGCTCTCCGATTCCCATTATAACAACGGAGCTTACTCTTTCATCTGTTTCATCTAAAGCTTGCTGTACCTTCACTACTTGAGCGACGATTTCCCCTGCTTCTAGATTTCGTTTTAGTCCACCTAAAGTTGATGCACAGAAAGTACATCCAATTCGGCAGCCGACCTGTGTCGTTACACACACCGAATTCCCATATTCATGCCTCATCAGCACTGTTTCAATGGAGTAACCATCATGTAGTTCAAATAGGAACTTAATCGTCCCATCTGATGATTGCTGTTGAATAAGCGTATTGAGTGTGGTTAGAGAATAATGCTCTTCTAACGTTTCACGTAAAGTTTTTGAGAGATTAGACATATCCTCAAAACTTGTTACTCTTTTTTTGTATAACCAATCAAAGATTTGCTCAGCACGAAATGCCTTTTCATTATGTTCTACTAACCATGCTTTTAAATCGTGTAATTCTATAGAGTAAATGGATGGCTTTTGCACGGATGTTTGTTCTTTTTCAATAGTTGTCTGTTCCATTTCTTTACACCTTCTTCCTTAAACTTGCAATATAAAATCCATCTGAACCAAAATCTTGAGGGAAAATCTGAAGCTGAAAGTCCTTCATCAGTGGCTGAATGGCCATAGGCATCCTCTCCATAACTGAAAGGTCTCCTTCAAAGTCTGTATGCTTTTGTAAAAACGCTGCCACTACCTCTTCATTTTCAGAGCGGTCGATTGTACATGTGCTGTAGACCAACGTTCCACCCGGCTTTAACAGTGGAGTAACAGAATCTAATAACTGTAACTGAATACTCTGAAGACGATTTAAATCTTCTTCTTTTTTTGTGTATTTCATATCTGGCTTTCTTCTCATTACACCCAAACCAGAGCAAGGGGCATCAAGTAAAATTCGATCGAACACGCTACCCTCAAACTCTTCTTGCACTTTACGACTATCCATAGCTTTAGTCTCTATATTTTTCAATCCAAGTCGTTCAGCATTTTCATTAATCAACTTTACTTTATACTCATGAAGATCTAATGAGATAACTTGTCCTGTTTCATCTAGCTTTTCAGCGATATGAGTCGACTTTCCACCAGGAGCTGCGCACGCATCTAAAATCGTTTCATTTTGTTCGATCCCTAATGCATATGCTACAAGCATGGAGCTTTCATCCTGAATCGTAATCAAACCTTCTTTGAAACTTTCTGAATGAGCAAGATTTCCTTTTAAACATTTTATTGCTTCAGGAACAACTACACTTTCCTCAACTTGAAAACCTTCATCTGAAAGCCTTTTAATACAAGCTTCTCTGGTGATTTTATTTGTATTAATGCGCGCTGTTTGCATTGGTGCAGTTAAATTGATTTCACACATCTCTTTTGCTTTATTATACCCAAATTGCTCGGTCCATCTTCTTACAAGCCAAGTAGGATGACTCGTTTCTATGGACAATCGCTCGACTTCATCCTTAATCTCATTTATATCTCTTATGCCTTCACGTTGCAAAGAGCGGAGAACACCATTAACCATCCCAGATATCCCTTTATGACCCCTCTTTTTAGCAATTTCCACTGCCTCATGAATAGCAGCACGGTCAGGTATTTTATCTAAATAAAGCATTTGATATAAGGTCATTCTTAGTAGCTGTTTTACCCAGTTTTCAAGTTTTTTAGGATTTTTTACAAATGGCTCTAAGTAATAATCAAGAGTCATTTTTCTTTGTAACGTTCCGTATGTTAATTCTGTTAACAATCCAATATCCTTCGTTGCAATTCGATTCTTTTTAATCACATGGTTTAAAAGTAGATTGCTATATGATTGATTTTTTTCGATTTGCTCCAGAATGTTTACAACACTTTCTCGAACATTTGATTTATCTGTCATTCGTTAACTCCTATACGATCTCCAACCTTTAAAAACGAACCTGCCCCACGTAAAAATTGATCGGCTGTCATTTTCTTTTTACCAGAAGGCTGGAGCTCAAGCACTTTGATCGCTGTATCATTGCCAGTTGCAACAACAAAACCATCTTCTTCAATCACAATAATTTCTCCTGGATCTGCCTTTTTCCCTGCCTTTACTTTCGTCGCCCACCATAGTTTCAGCACTGAATCTGAAAGGTGGGTGTAAGCAACTGGCCATGGGTTCATGCCCCTGATATGGTTGTAAATCTCTTCACCTGTTTTAGACCAAATAATTCTTTCTTCCTCGCGCTTTATATTATACGCAAATGTTGCTTCTTTCTCATTTTGGGGAATTGGTTCTAGCTCCCCTTTAATCAGCCTTGGCAATGTGTCTAACAATAATTTAGAACCAGCCTCACTAAGCTTATCATGCAAAGAACCAACCGTATCTGTTTCTGTAATTTCTACTTCTACTTGCGTTAATATATCACCTGCATCAAGCTTTTCTGCCATATACATGATCGTAATTCCGGTTTTCTCTTTTCCTTGAATAATGGAGTAATGTATGGGAGCCCCTCCACGCAATTCTGGTAACAGCGAGGCATGAACATTAATGCATCCGAGCGGTGGCGCATCTAAGAGTTCCTTCGGTAATATTTGACCAAACGCTGCCGTTACGACTAAGTCAGGCTTTAAGCTTAAAACTTGATCCAAGTCCTCTCTTACGCGGATTTTTTCCGGTTGAAGAACCCGAATACCATGTTTTTCCGCTTCTACTTTCACCGGAGGTGGAGTGAGTACTCTTTTTCTTCCAACTGGGCGATCCGGTTGTGTCACTACACCGATCACTTCATAACCAGCTTCTATTACGCTTCTTAATACGGGAACAGAAAAATCAGGAGTACCCATAAATACTATTTTTGTCATTCGCTTTCGACTCCCTCTAACTCTTCTTCAGTTAAATACCTTGTGACTTTGGATGTAAATAGAATGCCATGCAGATGATCGATTTCATGAAGAATCGCACGTGCTAAAAAATCTTCTGCTTCGATCACAAACGCTTTTCCTTTTCGGTCTCTAGCTTTCACCTTTACAAAGTACGGTCTTGATACCTCTCCGTAAACTCCCGGGAAACTAAGACAACCTTCCGGACCTGTTTGTTCGCCGGACACTTCTAATATTTCAGGGTTAATGAGTTCAATCGTCCCCGACTCATCGTCTATATCAACGATGGCAATTTGTCTTGCTAAGCCAATTTGAGGAGCTGCAAGACCTACCCCATCGAATTCAATCATCGTATCGTACATATCATTTAGTAGCTTTTCTAGTTTTTTATCAAATACCGTTACCCTCTCACATTCTTGCTCAAGTACCTCTGCAGGATGAGTAACTAGCTTCTTTACCGTCAAAATACTTCCTCCGATTTTTTCATATTTATCACTATTCTCTACGAAAACAACCCGCTTCATAACCAACTACATGAGAATATAAGGATTCACGTCTGTAGAAATGGTTAAACCGGTTGTTGCAGATTCATGCTGATATTGATCAAGTACCGTTTTAATGGCACGACCTAACTGTGGCTCACGTTTGTATTTTATCAAACATTGGTATCTATATCTATTTTTGATTCGAGGGATTGGTGAGGCAACAGGTCCAAGAACAATTGCTTCAGGAGAAAGACTTTTCCGGATGTATCCAGTAATCTTTTCTGTCACCGACACCACCTTCATCAAATTCTCATGACTTACCGTAATCAGAGATATATAGAAGAAAGGTGGATAATGGTGAAGCTTTCTTATTTGCATTTCCCTTTCATAATACAAATCATAGTCCTGTTGGGCTGCAAACTGAATACTATAATGCTCCGGCGTATAGGTTTGTACAATTACTTCCCCTGTTAGTTCATGTCTTCCGGCTCTTCCACTTACCTGTGTAAGCAGCTGAAAGGTTTTCTCAGATGAACGGAAATCAGGGATATGCAGCATCGTATCAGCTGAAAGAACTCCTACGAGTGTAATCTTAGGAAAATCCAATCCTTTTGCAATCATTTGCGTTCCTAACAGAATATCTGCTTTTCCTTCACCAAAATCAGTTAGCAGCTTTTCATGCGCTCCTTTTTTGGAAGTCGTATCTACATCCATTCGGATAACTCTTGCCTCTGGCAGCACTTTGCCAAGCTCTTCTTCAATTTTCTGAGTGCCCGTCCCAAAATAACGAATATGCTCAGATTGGCATTCTGGGCATTGTGTTGGAACATGCGACTCATAGCCGCAATAATGACACTTCATTCTCTCACTAAATCGATGATAAGTTAACGAAATATCACAATCCGGACAATTCACAACATACCCACAATCTCTACACATCACAAAGGAGGAATGTCCTCGTTTGTTTAAAAACAATACGGTTTGCTCCTGCTTTTCGAGTCTATCTTTCAATTTTTCCATTAACACCCTTGAAAACATGGAGCGATTTCCTTCGCGAAGCTCTTCTCTCATATCCACGACTTCAACATGAGGCATTGGACCACTATTCATCCGGCTTGGCAAATTTAAAAGTTCATACACGCCTTTTTTTGCGCGAGCAAATGATTCCAGTGCCGGTGTTGCACTTCCTAGTACAACCGGGCAACCATATTTTTTGGCACGTTGAATCGCAACGTCTCTTGCATGGTATCTAGGATTTTCTTCCTGCTTATAACTGGTTTCATGCTCTTCATCAATAATTATTATTCCGAGGTTTTCAAAGGGAGCAAAAATGGCAGACCTTGCGCCCACAACGACTTTTACTTCTTTTCTTTGGATCTTTCGCCACTCATCATATTTTTCCCCAGTAGAAAGTCCGCTGTGCATAACAGCCACTTCATCTCCGAATCTTCCTTTAAAACGTTTTACCATTTGTGGAGTTAAGGCAATTTCTGGGACGAGAACGATCGCTTCCTTCCCTTTCTCTAACACTCGTTGAATCGATTGTAAATATACTTCCGTTTTCCCACTACCTGTTACCCCATAAAGTAAAAACACTTGATGTAGATCTTCTTCAATAGTTTGTAAAACAGGGGTAATAGCTACCGTCTGCTCGGGGGTTAACGGTAAAGCCTGGGTCCTTTCAAATACACGATTTTCGTAAGGATCACGGTACACTTCTACTTCTTCTTCTCTTAATATCCCTTTATTAACGAGACCCTTTATAGCAGATGAAGAGGTGTTTAGTAGGTTCATTAAATGTTGTAAAGGTACGGGATCTGGGTTCGCTAGGAAAAACTCTATAATTTCCCTTTGCTTCGTTGCCTGAATGGATAATAGCTTGAGTGAATCAGAAAGTACCTCTTCATTTACATGTGGCAAAACATACTTGCGCTTTTTCTTACTCACCCGTTCCTTTACTTCATATATGAATTCCACATGGCTACTAGCGATTTCTTTTTGTAATACCTTCCATGCATCCTTTTCAATCGAATCAAAAGGTATAATATGACTTTTCTCAAATACTTTTTGTAGGTCTTGTGGCAACAGCTTCAAATCGGTCGTCACACGGATTTTTTTTTCGTATTTCGCTTTTAGTGCCGCCGGTAGCATTACCTGATAAGCAGAAATCCGATAACAAAGAGTTTCTTCGGACAACCAATCCCCAAGCTGTAAAAGTTCTTCATTTAATACCGGTACAATATCCATAGGAGCAATAATATCTCTAAGCTTTTCAAACTCAGAGCTAGGTTGAATGGAAATGACAAACCCTTGAATTTTCCGAGGCCCAAACGGAACAACCACCCTCATCCCTGGGGTGATAACCCCTTCTAAATGCTCAGGAATACGATAATCAAACGGTCTGTCGGTTTGCTTAGCTGGAACATCCACAATTACACTCGCAATCATTCAGCTTCCTCTTTTGGTAGGAGCTTTGAAGCCTCTAAAAGAAGAGTTTTTGCCGCATCTTGCTTGGTCATTAATGGTAACGAAATAGAATGTCCATCCCGCTTGTAAATCGTTATTTTATTTGTATCCGTCCCAAATCCAGATCCTTCTTCTGCAACATTGTTTGCCACGATGATATCAGCATTTTTCTTCTCTAGCTTTCTCATCGCATACTCTTCTACATGATCAGTTTCCGCAGCAAATCCAACCAATACTTGGTGCTTTTTGATTTTTCCAAGTTCAAATAAAATGTCCTTCGTTCTTTCTAATGTAATGCTTTCATTGCCTTCCTGCTTTTTAATTTTGCGATCAGCAACTGTCTTTGGTTTATAATCAGCAACCGCAGCCGTTTTTACAACTAAATCGCTAGATTCATATTGGGCGAGTGTTGCATCAAGCATGTCCTGCGCACTTTGCACATGGATAACCTTAACTCCCAGTGGTGGCTCAATGGAAACAGGTCCTGTTATGAGAGTAACCTCCGCTCCAAGATTCTTAGCTTGCTCGGCAATGGCATACCCCATTTTTCCGGACGAAAAATTTGTAATATATCGCACAGGATCTATTTTTTCTCTTGTTGGCCCAGCTGTTACAAGTACCTTTCTACTCTTTAAAGGAGTATTCATAGGTTGGAAAAATTCAGCAATTTTCTCTACAATCGTCTCAGGCTCCTCCATTCTGCCTTTCCCAACATAGCCACATGCTAAATAACCCTCTCCAGGCTCGATAAATCCATATCCGTAGCTTCGCAATGTTTCTAAATTCTTTCTCACGGCAGGATGGTCATACATATGAACGTTCATTGCAGGCGCAATCCATACCGGTGATGTTGTAGCCAGCAAGGTCGTAGTGATCATATTATCAGCAATTCCATTCGCTAGCTTTCCAATGACATTGGCTGTTGCAGGAGCAACAACGATTAAATCTGCCCAATCAGCTAAATCAATATGGGCAATTACCTTTGAATTCTTTTCATCAAACGTATCTATATGTACATCGTTTCTTGAAAGCGCCTGAAAGGTTAAGGGTGTCACAAATTTTGAAGCCGATTCACTTAGTATGACCTTTACTTCAAGCCCTGCTTGGGTGAGTTTGCTTGTTAAAGCTGCTGCTTTAAAAACCGCAATTCCCCCACTAACACAAAGTAAAATTTTCTTCCCTGTCACAGAAAATACCTCCGTTCGATAAACCTCTTTCTTTCATTATGCAAGAACCTAACTTCATTTGCATCTTTAAAACAAAAAACAACCTAAAATTTAGGTTGTTCCCCGTTATTATTCAGCTGATTCGTCTTTTACGATACGGTAAGTAAGCTTATCGGCATGAATTTCTTCTAATGCTTTTCCAACCTGCTTATGAGAAACATACTTATCTAAGTGCAGACTTTCACCTTGTTGTAGCTTTCGTGCTCTTTTTGCAGCAACCGAAACTAGTGAATACTTTGAGTCAATTTTTGTCATTAATGAATCAATTGATGGATATAACATGGATTAATCTACCTCCAAAATTCTTCTATACCTAGGTTCTACTCGTTCACGACGTAAATGCTCGGCAATAACAATCGCTTTAATTCTTTCAACAGCTCTGTCGACTTGGTCGTTTTCCACAACATAATCATACAAATGCATCATTTCTAATTCTTCTCTAGCTGCATTCATTCGATTGTTGATTACATCCTCAGACTCCGTACCTCGTGTGACAATCCGGTTTTTCAACTCCGATAAACTTGGAGGAACGAGGAAAATAAAAAGTCCATCCGGAAACTTCTTTCTAACCTGTCTCGCACCTTGCACTTCAATTTCCAAGAATACGTCTTTTCCACTATCTAATGTCTGTCTTACGTAATCAACGGGTGTACCGTAATAATTGCCCACAAATTCGGCATACTCAAGTAACTTTTCCTCTTTTATAAGTTGTTCAAATTCTTCTCTAGACTTAAAGAAGTAATCAACTCCATTAACTTCCCCTTCTCTAGGAGCACGGGTAGTCATTGAAATAGAGTATTCAAAGGCGGTATCAGGCTGTGAAAATACCTCTTTCCTTACCGTACCTTTTCCTACTCCAGAGGGTCCAGATAACACAATTAATAACCCTTTTTCTTGCATGAATCTTTTCCTACCCTTCATCAATAATATCATCTTTATCATTTAACCGGGCAGCAACCGTTTCTGGCTGTACCGCAGAAAGAATAACATGGTCACTATCCATCACAATTACTGCACGAGTTCTTCTTCCATATGTAGCATCTATTAACGAACCACGATCCCTTGCATCTTGAATAATTCTCTTTATCGGAGCTGATTCGGGACTAACGATAGAAATAATTCGATTTGCAGAAACAATGTTTCCAAAACCGATATTTATTAGTTTAATTGACATGATTGTCCTCCAATCATAAGAATTATTTTTACCTTCCTTAAGCTTTTCTAAACCAAGAGCTATTCAATATTTTGAATCTGCTCCTTAATCTTTTCGATCAAGCTTTTTAACTCCACCACTTCGGCAGCTATTTTTGCATCATTTGCCTTTGATCCGATTGTATTTGTTTCCCTATTCATCTCTTGGACAAGGAAATCAAGTTTTCTTCCAACAGGCTCCTGATCATTTAGGAATGTATTAAATTGCACAACATGACTATCGAGTCTTGTGAGCTCTTCATTGATATCTGCTTTATCTGCAAAAATAGCAATTTCAGTCACGATTCTCGATTCATCGAGCTGTAGGTCAACATATTCTTGAATTCTCTTTTTTAACCGATTCGCGTATTGCTCAACTACAGTCGGCGCATATTTTCTAAGTGCTTGGACCGTCGATTGTATCTTTTCAATATGTGAGCGAATATCATGCTGCAATGCCTTCCCTTCCGCTTCACGCATTATTACACAATTTTGAGCAGCATCAAGTAAAGCATCTAACACAAGTTCTTCCATATACTCTGTGCCAGATTCTTGCTCTTCAATACTAAATATCTCGTCACGGTTAAGTATATCCTTTAATGAAACACCTTCATTAATTTGAAAACGTTTCTGAATTTCCTTTATGTACTGAAGGTAGTCCTCTAAGAGACTCCAATCTACTAAGAGTTTTCGATTTGTCAGCTCTTCACCTTCAATGGTAATGAAGACCTCAATTCTTCCTCTTTTTATGTATTCATTTAACGTCTTTTTTAGCTTATCCTCGAAATTAGAAAGACTTCTAGGTATTCGGAAGTGATATTCGGCAAATCGGTGATTCACCGTTTTTACCTCAACAGTTACCTTGATATGTTCATTGCTGCGGATGCTCCTACCAAAGCCTGTCATGCTTTTTACCAAACAAAACACCCCATAACTATTTGTGTATAGAAAAAGGTAATAGAGCTTTCTCTATCACCTTTTGGATTATAACATACTTTATTTATTTTTACTTGCCAAAAATGAACCTGCTAGTAAAAAAGTTGGGATGGACGCAAAACCAATGACTAATAACCAATCACGAAGAGCCAGTGGAACCGTATGGAAGATTGGTTGTAATGGCGGATAGTACATTACTACTAGCATTAAAGCTAATGAAGAAATAACCGCCCATACAAGATACATGTTTCCGAATGGATTTCTTGAGAAAACAGATTTTTCACTACGGCAATCAAATACATGAATTAATTGAGCTAAGACAAGTGTAGCAAAAGCAACTGTTTGAGCATGGATTAAATCATTTGGATTTTCATTATACGAAATGATGAACGCAAGCAAGGTTGAAATTCCGATTAAAAAGCCACGTGAGATGACCTTCCAACCTAACCCTCTTGCAAAAACTCCTTCTTTAGGACTTCGCGGAGCTCGCTTCATCACATTTTCCTCTGGCTGATCAAGACCTAAGGCCATCGCTGGCAAACCATCCGTTACTAGGTTGACCCAAAGAATTTGAATCGGCACGAGAGGCAGTGGAAGTGCAAGCAACATAGCAAACAGCATCACTAATATTTCACCAACATTGGAAGCAAGCAGATAACGAATGAATTTACGAATGTTCTCGTAAATATTCCTTCCTTCTTTTATCGCAGCTTTAATTGTTGCGAAGTTATCATCAAGAAGAACTAGTGCAGACGCTTCTTTCGCTACATCTGTACCGGTAATTCCCATGGCAACACCAATATCTGCTGCCTTAATAGCCGGCGCATCATTGACTCCATCACCAGTCATCGCAACGATATGCCCTCTACTTTGTAATGCTTTCACAATCTTTAACTTGTGTTCTGGGGAAACGCGTGCGAAAACTGAAACGTCATCTACAACTTCTTCAAGTTCTTCTACTGACATGTCATTTAGGGCATTACCATCTAGCACCTTACTTTTTGGAGTTAAAATACCAAGCTGTTTGGCAATCGCCTTCGCTGTAATAATATGATCTCCTGTGATCATGACGGTCTTAATGCCAGCTTCCTTACATTCTTTTACTGCATGCTTCACTTCTGGTCGAGGTGGATCAATCATCCCTTGTAACCCGATAAAAGTGAGATCCTTCTCTGCTTCTCTTTCATCAAGGATGAGCGTCCCAGGTGATACCTCTCGGTAAGCAATCGCTATCGTACGTAAAGCTTGAGATGCTAAACCTTCAATAGCATCCTTAACTTTTTCCTCCATGTCACGAGACATAAACTGTCGACGATTTTCCCATAGGATTGATTCACTTTTTGAAATTAAGACGTCAGGGGCACCCTTTGTAACTATAAATTGTCTTCCGTTTGTATCCTTCACAACAACACTCATCATTTTTCGGGCGGAGTCAAACGGAAATTCTTTTACTAACTCATATTGCTTGTGAAGTTGCTCTCTTGTAAACCCTGCTTTTAGTGCTGATACAAGAAGCGCACCTTCTGTAGGGTCACCGTCAATAACATACTCACTGCCTTTTTGCGTGATTTCTGAATGGTTACAGAGCATACCAAACATCAGCATTTGCTGAAGTGCTTTTTCTTCTTTTATGGAAACCTTATGATCTCCCCGGTAAAATTCACCTCTTGGCTCATAACCAACTCCACCAACTTGGGAAACCTCTCCCCCGCTCCATAAATGGGTAACTGTCATTTTATTTTGTGTCATCGTTCCTGTTTTATCAGAGCAAATAACAGAAGCACAACCCAATGTTTCAACAGCAGGAAGCTTACGAACGATGGCTTTTTGCTTAATCATTCGTTGAACTCCAAGGGATAAAGCTACTGTTACAATTGCAGGTAGGCCCTCAGGAATGGCAGCTACTGCTAGAGATACCCCAGCTAAAAACATGGTATATAAATCGTGCCCGCCAAATACCCCTGCAATCACAACTAATACAGTTAATAGAAGTGCTGCTGTGATTAGAATTTTTCCTAATTGCTCTAATCTTCTTTGAAGAGGTGTTTCCATTGTCTCCGCATTTTGCAGAAGATCAGCAATTTGACCCATCGCTGTTTTCATTCCGGTTCCAACGACAACTCCAATACCGCTTCCTCTTGTGACCATCGTCCCCATAAAGGCCATGTTTTGCATATCACCAAGACCAAGATTTTCTTCTTGCATTTTGTTATCTGTTTTTTGTACAGGTAACGATTCTCCTGTTAATGCTGATTCCTCAATTTCTAAACTATTGGTTTCTATTAATCTCACATCTGCCCCAATTCGGTCGCCACTTGTAAATCGTAAAATGTCTCCTGGTACGACGTCTCTTGAAACCATTTTGATCCAGTTCCCGTCTCTTAAGACATATACTTGTGGAGCTGATAACTCCTTGAGTGCCTGAAGGGAACGTTCCGCTTTACGCTCTTGGAAAAAACCTAAAAATCCGTTGATAATGACAATCGCGATGATAGCAATCGCATCTATATACTCACCTAACAGTCCCGAAATTAACGTCGCTGCTAATAAAACAAGAACCATGAAGTCTTTGAATTGACTAAAGAATAAGATTAAAGCGGACTGCTTTTCTCCTTCTTCTAGCTCGTTGAATCCATGTTGTTCTATACGATTTACTGCATCAGCCTCAGATAAACCGACCATGTAATCAGTATTTAAGGCTTTTTCTACTTCCTTTTTTTCCATTCCATGGAATTTCATCCGGCAATCCCTTCCTCCTTTTGATTTCAACAGAGTTGTCCCAACTCACTCTAAACTAAGCTTATTCAGCCTCGTCCTAAAAAATGATATAATTATTATAAAAGTGGAAGCGACCGCTTTTTTGAAATGCACTATATAGAAAAGGATGTTCTCTTATGTCATTTGACGGACTGTTTACGCGTGCTATCGCTAAGGAGCTTTCGGAGGCTTTACGCGGTGGGCGTATTAATAAAATTCATCAACCATTTAAAAATGAAATCGTGCTTGTTATTCGTGCGGGTGGAAAGAACCATAAGCTATTACTTTCTGTTCATCCCAGTTACGCTCGGGCACAAATAACCAAAGAATCTTATGAAAATCCAAATGAGCCTCCAATGTTCTGTATGTTATTAAGAAAGCATTTAGAAGGATACATATTAGAGGATATTCATCAAGTAGGACTTGAGAGAATGATTGTTTTGGATGTAAAGGGAAGAAACGAACTCGGAGATCTGTCGAGCAAACAACTCGTAATTGAAATTATGGGCCGCCATAGCAATATTATCTTAATTGATAAAACACGAAACATGATTTTAGACAGCATTAAGCACGTTTCTTATGCTCTTAACAGCCATCGTGCGATTCTACCAGGTCAGGAGTACAAACTTCCTCCTGCTCAAAACAAATATAATCCTCTCGAGGCAAAAGAGGAAGATGTGTTAAAGAAGGTAGACTTTAATGCAGGAAAAATGGATAAGCAGCTGGTTGAGCAATTTGCTGGGTTATCTCCTTTATTGGCAAGAGAAATCGTCCATGAAGCAGGTATTGTTAACCGGAATACCTTGCCCAAAGCTTTTATTCATCGCATGGAAAAAATTCAGACCCATCAATATGTGCCATCGATTATGAATGCCCAGGGAAAAGAAATGTTCTACCTTTTTCCAATGAAACATATCTCAGGTGAAATTCAGTCGTTTTCCAATATTAGCGAAATGCTCGACCGTTTTTATTTTGGGAAAGCCGAAAGAGACCGTGTGAAGCAGCAAGGAAATGACCTGGAACGATTGATTATTAATGAACGAGATAAAAACAAGAAGAAAATCGATAAGCTTCAAAAAACGTTGGTAGATGCACAAAATGCAGAGGAATATCAATTATTTGGGGAATTATTAACGGCCAATCTCTATGCAATTGAAAAAGGAATGACATCCGTCGAGGTTATCAATTATTATGATGAAAATGCTGGAATGGTTACCATTACACTCGATCCTCAGAAGTCACCTTCAGACAATGCGCAGCGATACTTTACAAAGTATCAAAAAGCAAAAACAGCACGTAAGATTGTTCAAGAACAAATTGAAAAAGCGAATGAAGAAGTGCTATATTTTGAGACATTAATTCAACAAATGGAGACTGCCTCTATCAAAGATATTGAGGAAATTCGCCAAGAGTTAATTGAAGAAGGATATATCCGTGATCGACAAAAAAATAAATCCAAAAAACAAGTACTAGCAAAGCCAGTGCTCGATCAATATGTATCCTCTGACGGAACAGACATCCTCGTGGGGAAAAACAATAAGCAAAACGATTATTTAACAAATAAAGTAGCTAGTCGTGACGATATATGGCTTCATACTAAGGATATTCCTGGATCACATGTTGTTATTCGAAGCAAAAATCCTAGTGATAGCACCATTCTAGAAGCAGCCAATATCGCTTCCTATTTTAGTAAAGCACGAAGCTCGAGCTCCGTTCCCGTTGACTTCACACAAGTAAGACATGTAAAGAAACCAAATGGAGCAAAACCAGGCTTTGTCATATATGACAACCAAAAAACAGTATATGTCACACCTGACGAAAACCTTATTATCAAGTTAAAAAAATAAAAAAAGGGTGTCAGACACCCCAAATGGACAGATTTGCTTTTTTGTCCGTCTGGGGTGGACACTCTTTTTCTACTTTTTATATTATGCTTTTACTACCGGTTTCCAAGCTGTAGGGTCTTGGCTCCAGCTACGAAGACTAGCCACTGCATCCTCTTCGATGTTTCCAGCCGCTAATGCCACATCTACTAATGTTGAGAAATCTGTAAGTGAATATGTCTTAATGTTTGCTTCCTCTAAAAGCTTCTTCCCTTTTTCCAGTTCATACGTGAAGATAGAAACAACTCCTAATACTTCACAATCCGCTTCTCTTAATGCATCAACTGCAGTAATTACGCTTCCGCCTGTTGAGATTAAGTCCTCCACTACCACTACTTTTTGTCCTGCAGCGACACGGCCTTCAATTTGATTTCCCTTTCCGTGACCCTTAGCCGATGAACGAACATAACTCATTGGTAAATCAAGTAGCTCACTCACCCATGCAGCATGAGGAATTCCAGCAGTTGCTGTTCCAGCTACCATTTCTGCGTCAGGGAAGTTCTTAAGTATTAGTTCCTTTAATCCAGCTGCAATCTCTCTTCTTGCCTCAGGAAAAGATAAAGTTAGTCGATTATCACAATAAATAGGCGATTTAATTCCTGATGTCCAAGTAAAAGGCTGGTTCGGTTGTAACGATACTGCTCCGATTTCTAAAAGTGTCTTAGCTATTTTTTGTTTCATACACTTTTCCCTCCCACGCGTTTTTGTAAAGCTGATAAGCTAGTACCGGATCTTCGGCTCTTGTAATAGAGCGACCTACAACAATCATGGATACTCCAGCGTTCTTAGCAAACTCAGGAGTGGCTACTCTCTTTTGGTCACCAACTGACTCCGAACTCATGCGAATTCCTGGTGTAACAGTTAAGAACTGTTCACCTAATTGTTCACGGATGAGCTTCACTTCATTTGAAGAGCAAACCACACCATCAAGACCTGCATCCTTCGTTACCTTTGCATAATGAAGAACGGATTGTTCGAGGCTCACTGAAATTAATTGTTCACCCTTCATTTGTTCCTCTGAAGTACTTGTTAGCTGTGTTACTGCGATGATGCTTGGTCTTTTCGCACCTGGAGCCGTTCCAGCCTCAAGTCCTTCTAGTGCTGCCATCATCATTTCTTTTCCGCCTGCCGCATGAACATTCACTAAGTCACAGCCTAGGCTAGCTAAGTTTCTCATGGCACGACCTACTGTATTTGGAATATCGTGCAATTTTAAGTCTAAGAAAATATCATGACCCATTTCCTTTAGTTCTCTAACCATAGCTGGTCCTTCTTTATAAAAAAGTTCCATTCCAACTTTAACAAATAGTTGCTCATTATTAAATTTCTTTAAAAATCCGTACACATCATTTTTATCTGGAAAATCAAGCGCGATGATAAGCGAGTTTTTCATTCTTCTTCCAGCTCCTTCCCGTACATTCTGAAATATGATCAAATCCAAGTTCATTTAAAAGTACTGGAAGTTGTTCAATGATTTTCGGACATACAAGCGGATCCACAAAATTAGCTGTACCAACTGCCACCGCACTTGCTCCGGCATAAAAAAATTCAATCACATCTTCTGCCGATTGAACGCCACCCATCCCAATTATAGGAATATTTACGTGCTGACTTACTTCATAAATCATGCGGATCGCAACCGGTTTAATCGCAGGACCTGAAAGTCCACCTGTATTATTAGCAAGCACTGGCTTACCTGTCTTCAAATCAAGCCTCATGCCAATTAAAGTATTAATCATGGTTAACCCGTCTGCACCGCCTGCCTCGACTGCTTTTGCCATCTCAACAATATTCGACACATTTGGTGAAAGCTTGACATAAACAGGTACACTCGATACTTCTTTCACCTTTTTCGTTAATTCCTTTGCCACTTCAGGAATCGTTCCAAAAGCAATACCACCTGTTTTAACATTTGGGCAAGAGATATTAAGTTCAAGAGCATGAACATTACTTACCTTAGAAATTTCCCTTGCAACTTCAATATAGTCCTCTTCAAGTGAGCCAGCTACATTAGCGATGATCGGTACATCAAATTGGTCTAACCAATCAAGCTCCTCATCAATAACTTTCTTTAGACCAGGATTTTGTAAACCAATCGCATTTAACATCCCAGCAGTTGTCTCTGCTACCCGTGGAGTTGGATTCCCAAACCGAGGTTCTACTGTTGTTGCTTTAATCATGATAGAACCTAATGTACTTAAATCATAAAACTGACTATACTCTCTACCAAATCCAAAGCATCCTGATGCAGGCATGATTGGGTTTTTTAATTGTAAACCAGGTAGGTTCACTGCTAGTTGACTCATATTAGAACCTCCCCTCCTTTAAACACTGGACCATCCGTACAAACCTTTTTATAAGTATATCCAGTAGGATCTTCCTGTGTTCTACATACGCATGCAAAGCAAGCTCCAATTCCACAGCCCATTCGCTCTTCTAGTGAAAGATATACTTTTTTCTCAGGATAAGCAGCCTCTAATGCACGTAACATCGGGGTAGGACCACATGTGTACAATGTATCAAATGAAAGATTCTGCGCGGAGATCACATCCGTTACAAATCCTTTCTCCCCATGAGTACCATCAACCGTTACGATATACGTATCACCTAATTCAGCAAATTTCTCTTCGTAAAATACCGCATCCTTTGTTGCAAAGCCTAACACATGAATGACATTCACGTTTCGCCTCTTTAGCCTAAGAGATAATTCATATAGGGGAGGTACACCAATTCCGCCACCTACTAAAAGAGCGGTTGATCCAGCCTTTGCTTCCTCTACAGGAAATCCATTTCCTAATGGCCCCAGAACGTCTACAACATCTCCGACTTTTTTCTGTCCAAGCAGCTTTGTTCCATTACCTTCTGCGCGGAAAATCATCGTAAACATGCTATTTACTTGGTCGATCTTTGCGATACTAATCGGTCTACGTAACAGTGGGTCTACACTATCACTGACTTTTAGATGTACAAATTGACCTGGTTCATTCATCTGTTGGACGAGCTCACCCTTAAGGGTGAGCTCAAAAATATTGTGAGCTATTTCTTGATTGGAAAGTACGATACATTCCTCATTGCGAATCATAATAGTACTGCCTCCCTGCTGTTTGCGGGACTTTTCTCCATCGCCTCAGCTGAAAAATTCATTGATTCAATTACGCGTAAAATAGCCTCTGCTGTATCTAATGAAGTTAAGCAAGGAACACCGTTTTCAACTGATTCTCTACGAATTCTAAAACCATCACGTTCTGGCTGCTTTCCTTTTGTTAATGTATTAATGACAAATTGCGCTTGCCCGTTTCGAATTACATCAACGATATCAGGGTGGCCTCCACCAATCTTCTCAACAACCTTCACTGGAATTCCTTGTTCTTGGAAGAACTTCGCTGTCCCTTCCGTTGCCATTACCCGGAACCCGATTGAGAAGAAACGCTTCGCAATTCCTAAAGCTTCTTGCTTATCTTTGTCAGCAATTGTCATAAGAACTGATCCAAATCCTTGAATTTTCATTCCAGAAGCAACTAATCCTTTGTAAAGAGCTTTTTCAAGCGTTTGATCTTTCCCCATAACCTCACCAGTCGACTTCATCTCTGGTCCTAATGTAATATCAACTCGTCTTAGCTTAGCAAAAGAGAACACCGGTACTTTAACGAATACACCTTGCTTTTCTTCTACCAGCCCTGTCTCATAGCCTTGCTCCTTCAACGATAAGCCAAGAATCGCTTTCGTTGCCAGATTAGCCATTGGTACGTTTGTGATTTTGCTTAAGAATGGCACCGTACGACTTGAACGAGGATTTACTTCCAACACATACACTTCTTCTTTTGAAACCACGTATTGAATGTTGAAAAGTCCAATGATTCCTAAACCTTTAGCCAAACGAATGGTGTAATCAACAAGTTTATCTTTTACTGCTTGTGATATGCTTTGTGGTGGGTACACAGCGATTGAGTCACCCGAGTGAACTCCAGCTCTTTCAATATGTTCCATAATTCCAGGAATAATTACTGTTTCGCCATCACAGATGGCATCTACTTCTATTTCTTTTCCTGTTAGGTAACGGTCAATTAATATCGGATGCTCAGGATTAATCTTTACTGCTTCCTTCATGTATTGCAATAACTCAGCTTCTTGATAAACGATTTGCATCGCTCTACCACCAAGTACATATGATGGACGAACCAATACCGGATAACCGATTGAGTTTGCAATCACAGCTGCTTCAGCCGCTGTTCTTGCAGTTTTTCCTAACGGCTGAGGAATTCCTAGCTCTTGTAATGCTGCTTCAAAACGATCACGGTTTTCTGCACGATCAAGATCATCCAAGCTCGTTCCAAGGATCTTTACTCCTCTTTCTACTAACTTAGAGGCTAGGTTAATCGCTGTTTGTCCTCCGAACTGGACAACCACTCCAGCTGGCTTTTCTAAGTCAATTACGTGCATAACATCTTCTATCGTTAGTGGTTCAAAATAAAGCTTATCTGAGATACTAAAATCGGTTGAAACTGTTTCCGGGTTATTATTAATGATGATTGCTTCATATCCTGCCTCTTGAATCGCCCATACGGCATGAACCGTTGAGTAGTCAAATTCAATCCCTTGACCAATTCGGATTGGACCAGAACCAAGCACAATTACACTTTCACGTTCACTTACAATCGATTCATTCTCGTCTTCATACGTTCCGTAATAATAAGGTGTTTCAGACTCGAACTCAGCTGCACATGTATCTACCATTTTATAAACTGGAACAATGCCCTTTTCTACTCGCCAATCGTAAACAGCACGCTCATTTGTTGCCCATAGCTTAGCAAGGGTACTGTCAGCAAATCCCATTTCCTTTGCTTCTTTCGTGATTTCCTCGTCAAAAGGAAGAGCTTGCAACTTTGCCTCAAACTCGACAATCTTAGAAAATTTTGCAAGGAAGAATAGATCAATTTTGCTCCATGCATGAATGGTTTGAATCGTAACGCCACGTCTTAACGCTTCCCCAATATAGAACAGTCGCTCATCTCCAGCTTTACGAATTCGTTTCTCAAGTAACTCATCAGAGATGTCATCAGCATCGTTTAGAGAAAAGTGGAACACATTCGCTTCTAGGGATCGAATCGCTTTTAATAGAGATTCCTCAAATGTACGGCCAATTGCCATTACCTCACCGGTCGCCTTCATTTGTGTCCCTAGTGTACGGTTAGCACTTTCAAACTTATCAAACGGCCATCTTGGGATTTTAGAAACAATATAATCTAGTGCAGGCTCAAAGCTTGCATATGTTTTTCCTGTAACAGGGTTCATCATTTCATCAAGAGTTAATCCAACCGCAATTTTTGCCGCTAGCTTAGCAATCGGATATCCTGTTGCTTTAGATGCTAGCGCAGAAGATCTACTTACACGTGGATTTACTTCAATGATGTAATAATCATAACTGTCAGGATCTAAAGCTAGCTGTACATTACAGCCACCCTCAATTCCTAGGGCACGAATGATTTTTAATGATGTGTTTCTGAGCATTTGATACTCACGATCACTTAGCGTTTGACTCGGTGCAACAACGATTGAATCACCTGTATGAACACCGACTGGATCGATATTTTCCATATTACATACAACGATTGCATTGTCATTAGCGTCTCGCATCACTTCATATTCAATCTCTTTAAATCCGGCAATACTTTTCTCTAATAAACATTGAGTAACGGGGCTATTCTTTAATCCGCTTGTAACGATTTCAACTAATTCCTCTTCGTTATTACATATACCGCCACCCGTTCCACCGAGTGTAAATGCTGGACGAACGATGACTGGATAACCGATTTGTGCTACGAAGTCATATGCTTCTTTGAGATTATGAATAATTTCACTTTCAGGTACTGGCTCGCCTAAGTCATTCATTAATGTACGGAATAAATCTCGATCTTCCGCTTGCTCAATAGCAGAAAGCTTAGTGCCTAATATTTCTACATTACATTCTTCAAGAACTCCAGAGTTGGCTAGCTCTACTGCTAGGTTTAAACCTGTTTGTCCACCAAGTGTTGGTACAAGTGCATCTGGACGTTCTTTTCGGATAATTGTGCTAACGAACTCCAGAGTTAGCGGTTCAATATACACAGCATCTGCCATCGTTGTATCTGTCATGATTGTTGCTGGGTTTGAGTTTACTAGGATGACACGGTACCCTTCTTCTTTTAATGCGATACATGCTTGAGCACCTGCATAATCAAATTCTGCTGCTTGACCAATGACAATGGGACCTGATCCGATAACTAGTATGCTTTTTATATCTGTACGCTTTGGCATTCGATTGCACCTTCCTCTTTTTCTGTCTCAATCAACTGTAAGAACTGTTCGAATAAATAATTTGCATCCTCTGGTCCTGGTGAAGCTTCTGGATGATACTGGACTGTAAATGCTTTTGCTTCTTTATGCTTTAATCCTTCAACCGTTCCGTCATTTAAGGCAATATGTGTAACCTCTAACGAAGTTCCTTTTAGGGATTCTTCTTCAACTGTATAGCCGTGGTTTTGTGAAGTAAGAGCAACTTTTCCTGTTGCTAAATCCTTCACCGGATGGTTCGAACCTCTGTGACCAAATTTCAACTTAACCGTGTTCGCTCCACATGCTAAGGCAAACAACTGATGACCTAAACAAATTCCAAATAGTGGAACATGTCCGATAATTTGTTGAATCATTTCAATTGCTTCTGGTACATCCTTAGGGTCCCCAGGTCCATTCGATAGCATCACTCCGTCTGGCTTCAAACTTTTAATTTCTTCAGCTGTTGTGTTATAAGGAACAACGATTACGTCACAATCACGCTTATTTAATTCGCGTAAAATCCCATGCTTCATTCCAAAGTCAACAAGAACGATTCTTCTTCCTCTACCAGGGCTTGCATAAGCAGATTTTGTAGAAACCTGTTTTACTTGATCGTTTCTAAATGGTGCTTTTAACCCTTCAAGTACTTCCTCGACACTTGCATCAATCGAACAGATGGCACCCTTTAGTGCCCCGTATTGTCGAATGATTCTTGTAAGCTTTCTTGTATCGACACCTGAAATTCCAGGAATATTCTTTTCTTTTAATAATTCATCTAATGTTTTTTCGTTTCTCCAGTTCGATGCAAACTCTGCCGCTTCCTTCACAACCATTCCATGAACAGACGGAGAAATTGATTCAAAATCATCACGATTAATTCCATAATTTCCAACAAGCGGATACGTAAAAGTAACGATTTGTCCACAGTAAGATGGATCAGAGAGAATTTCCTGATAACCAGTCATTCCCGTGTTAAACACGACTTCCCCCATTTTTTCTGTGTCACTTCCAAAAGCTTTCCCGATAAAAACTGTACCGTTTTCTAGAATTAATTGCCTTTTCATACTGTTACATACCCTCTTTTCCATGCGATTTTCCCAGCTGCGATTGTTACTACTGGCCATCCTTTACACTCCCATCCACCAAATGGAGTGTTTCTACCTTTTGATAAGAATGTATTTGGATCAATACTTTCTTCTTCCGTAAGATTTACAAGAACTAGATCAGCGACCGCTCCAACCTCGAGCTTTCCATATGGTAAGTTAAACGCTTGAGCCGGCTTTACTGTTAAGAAATCTACTAACTGCTTTTCTGATAAGATTCCTTTTTCAACAAGATTTGTATATAAAAGTGGAAATGCTGTTTCTAACCCAACGATTCCAAATGGTGCCAGAGCCATTCCCTCTGCTTTTTCTTCAGCCGTATGAGGAGCATGGTCTGTAGCAATAAAATCAATTGTTCCATCAAGTAACCCTTCAATTAATGCCTCTCGATCGTCTTTCCCTCTAAGAGGAGGATTCATTTTATAGTTGGTATCTAATCCTGGAATATCCTCATCACATAATAATAGGTGATGCGGTGTTACTTCTGCAGTTACACGAATTCCTGCACGTTTGGCATCACGTACCACCCGAACCGATTCTTTCGTACTAATATGGCACACATGGTAATGACAGTTTGCTGCTTCTGCTAATAATACATCTCTAGCAATATGAACCGATTCACACACAGAAGGAATTCCGTTCAAGCCATGGTTCTTTGAGAACTCTCCTTCATGTACGGATCCCTTATGAATTAACGTGTTTTCTTCACAATGAGCCACGATTGTCATATCTACACTTGCTGCAAGCTGCATCGCTTGAAGCATCATATCTGCTGATTGGACTCCTACTCCGTCATCCGTGAAGGCGAATGCTCCTTCTTCTTTTAATGCTTCAAAATCAGTAAGTTCTTTTCCTAGCTCACGGATCGTAATCGAGGCATATGGCAGCACTCGAACAGCACCTGTTTCTGCAATTCGTTTATTTAGGTTTTGGAGAGTTTCGACTGAATCTGGAACCGGTCTTGTATTAGGCATAGCAGCAATCGTTGTAAAACCTCCACGAGCTGCCGCTAGTGTACCAGTAGCAATCGTTTCCTTCTTCTCTCCTCCTGGCTCACGTAAATGAACATGTAAGTCAACAAACCCAGGAGATACTAGCAATCCTGTTGCATCAATGATCTCTGCATCCTCCGCTTGAAGATCTGGACCAATTGCTGCAATCTTTTCGTCTTTTATTAAAATATCGATTGCCTCTTTTTGTCCCTTATCAGTAAGCCATTGACCATTTTTGATGAGAATTGTCATTGTGTTTTCCCCCTTCAGATTGTTGTAATGCTCTTTTTAATACTGCCATACGAACATAAACGCCATTTTCCATTTGCTTAAAGATTCTTGAACGCTCGCATTCGACTAAGCTATCGGCGATTTCTACATCTCTATTTACTGGCGCAGGATGCATAATAATGCTTCCTTGTTTCATTCGTTTCTCTCTTTCTACGGTTAAACCAAAAGCTTGGTGATAATCAACCGTTTCTCCACCCACTTGATGTCTTTCGTGTTGAATACGAAGGAGCATAAGGACATCAACGGTTTCTGTTAATGTGTCAATATCTTCATAACTTCCGTATTGAAGAAGCTCCTGGTCAATCCATTCTTTCGGTCCCGAGAAGACGATCTCAGCTCCTAATCGGTGAAGCGCAATCGCATTTGACCTTGCCACACGGCTGTGTATCAGGTCTCCAACAATTCCTACCTTAAGTCCTTTGAAATGTCCGTATTCTTCGTAAATCGTTAATAAGTCTAGCAACGATTGAGTGGGATGATGACCGCATCCATCACCAGCGTTAATAATTTTAACGTTTGTTTTGCCAACTAGCTGATTGAAGTACTCGTCTTCTGTATGACGAATCACCACTGCCTGGACACCAATGGATTCTAAAGTTCGAACCGTATCATATAGCGTTTCACCTTTAGTGATACTTGATGAGTGTGTTTCAAATGGAATAATGTTTAAGCCCAGTCTTCTTTCAGCAATTTCAAAACTACATTTTGTTCTAGTACTCGGTTCAAAAAACAAATTTGCTACAAAGGAAGATTGATTAGGCTGCCACGCAGCACCCTCAGAAAATTGTTTCGCCTCTGCAAGGATGTCGTAAATCTCGGTAACGGAAAGCTCTGAAGTAGTAAGCAGATTCATGATCAAAACACTCCTTTTGTGGTTTATGTAAAAAACAAGCACCCTTGACTTTTTTTGTCAGGGTGCTTTGCAGATAGGCAGAAGTAGAACACCCGACTAGGGTATCTCCACTTCTCCTATGCACCCTTTCAAGCCTCTCTGGACTTTCTTTAAAAGGTGTAACTATGCTACTTCATTTTCCTTTTCACTTTCAAACATATCTTCTGCCATTTCTGGTCTACCAGGGAGGATTAGGTTAATCACAATCCCCAAAATTGCTGCTAAAGCCATTCCATGGATTTCAAAGCCTTCTGATACTTTAATGACTGCTCCACCAATACCTACCACTAAAATTACTGATGAGATCACTAGGTTTCGCTTGTCACCAAAGTCAATTTTGCTATCAACTAACATACGTAATCCCGATGATGCGATAATTCCGAATAGGAGGATGGATACTCCACCCATTACTGGAGTAGGGATTGAGCTTATTAACGCTGTTACTTTCCCGATGAATCCAAATACTGTAGCAACGACTGCTGCTCCAAGAAGGACATACACGCTGTACACTCTTGTAATGGCTAGAACTCCAATGTTTTCACCATATGTTGTCTTCGGTGGACCACCGATTAGTGCAGAGATCATTGTTGCTGTTCCATCTCCTAAAATCGAACGGTGTAAACCAGGGTTTTTAATATAATCACGACCAACCACTTTTCCTAATACAAGCTGGTGACCAATATGTTCTGATAATGTTACGATGGCTACTGGAGCCATTAACAATACTAAATCAAGGGTTACTTTTACTTCATAATCAACGAATGGTACAAAGAAGTTTGGCATTTCAAACCATTTTGCTGCTGCTACTGGAGCAAAATCAACGATTCCTACTATTAATGAGTACACATATCCGATAATGATACCTGCGAGAATTGGAATCATGCTTAATGTTCCTTTTCCGTAGATGGAGAAAATGATGGTTGCTACTAATGTTACAAGTGCAGCTGAGAAATGTAGTAGGCTGTACTCTCCAGCTGGGTTATTCATTGCCATACTAACTGCGGTTCCTGCTAAAGCCAACCCGATTACAATAATGATTGGTCCTACTACGATTGGTGGAAGGAGATTCATAATCCATCGGTAGCCAGCTTTTTTAATGATTAGTGCAACAATTCCGTACACTAAACCAGCAATAAAGCTTCCAATCATGGCTCCTGCTGGACCACCTGTTGCTTTTGCCGCAATAATTGGTGTAATGAAAGCGAATGATGATCCTAAATAGGCTGGTACTTGCCATTTCGTTATCATAAGGAACGCGATCGTTCCTAAACCACTGGAGATAAGTGCAATCGCTGGATCAAGTCCAACTAAGAATGGTACTAATATGGTAGCTCCAAACATAGCGAATAAGTGCTGTAGGCTAAGTGTGAGCCAATGGATTGGTTTCGGTGTTTCGTGGACATCTAGGATTGGTTTGTTATTCATGTATGTGTCTCTCCTCTGGTTAGTTAAAATAAAAACCCTCTTTTGCACAAGAGGGTCTAGTTGCAGGTCAAGGGTATATTCCACCCCTTAATTCTACATTTCCCCTTGAAAGCCTCTCTGTGCTTTTTTAAAAGGTTATATTTATTTTTCGTGGATACTTACTGTATCATGTTTGTCAACTTCTGCTAGTTGAACAACAATCTTTTCCGAACTAGAGGTTGGGATGTTTTTTCCAACATAATCCGCTCGTATTGGTAATTCTCTATGGCCTCTGTCTACTAGTACTGCGAGCTGTACAGAAGCAGGTCTTCCTATATCGACTAAAGCATCTAATGCAGCGCGTACAGTTCTACCTGTGTATAATACATCGTCGACTAGTATGACAATTTTGTTCGTAATATCGTGCGGGATATCTGACCCTTTAACTAAAGGTTCCTGATCATTGGTTTTCTTTGTTAGATCGTCTCTAAACAAAGTAATATCTAATTCTCCTACTGGAACCCCTGTGCCTTCAATTTCTTTAATTCTTGCAGCAAGTCTCTCAGCGAGAAAGATCCCTCTTGTTTTAATTCCAATAAGAACAATTCGTTCTACACCTTTATTTTTTTCAATAATTTCGTGAGCAACCCTTGTCAATGCTCTTCTAATAGCTTGTTCATCAAGTACAATTGCTTTTTGTGACAAGGTCTTCCCCTCCTCATTTATCCATAAAAAAACCCTCTAGACCAGGGCTTAGAGGGTACACGAATCAATATGCAGGCATACATATGCCATGCAATCTCCGTCTCCTTCTCAGCCTCACAGGACTATCTTTAAAGGACTTATTCAACTATAGAAATCATAAAACAGATGTAGAACTTTGTCAACGATTATTTCTTAAAGACTCGAGAAGCTCTATAAAGTACTCTGGTAATGGTGCTTCAAATTCTAAGTATTCATTGGTTCGAGGATGATTAAATCCTAACACACCCGCATGCAGAGCTTGTCCACCAATATCTAGCGTTTTTCTTGGTCCATATTTTGGGTCTCCTGCTAACGGATAACCTATATACTTCATATGAACTCTGATCTGATGGGTACGTCCTGTCTCTAACTGACATTCGACAAGGGTAAAATCTTTAAAGCGCTCTATTACCTGAAAATGAGTAACGGCATGCTTTCCGTTATCCACTACAGTCATACTTTGACGATCTTTAGGGTCCCTTGCTAGCGGGGCATCAATTGTCCCATAATCATGCGGAATAACTCCATGGACAATGGCACGGTATTTACGGGTTACTGTCTTTGCAACGAGTTGATTTACAAGGCTTTCGTGAGCCATATCATTTTTTGCAACCATCAATAACCCGGAGGTGTCCTTATCGATTCGATGGACGATACCTGGTCGAAGCACTCCATTAATACCCGACAGATCTTTACAATGAGCCATTAAACCATTTACAAGTGTCCCTGTAGTGTGACCAGGTGCTGGGTGCACCACCATTCCCTTAGGCTTGTTTACAACTAATACATCACTATCCTCATAGAAAACCTCGAGGTCCATAGACTCTGGAACCACATCAAGCTCCTCTGGATCAGGAATGCTTATTTCTATCATATCTCCAACCGAACATTTATAACTACTTTTTACTTTTTGACCGTTAACAACAACGTTCCCCTCTTGCATCCATAGCTGCACTTGAGACCTCGACCATTCATTGTTAACACTCGAAAGAACCTTATCTAGTCTTTCGCCTTTATGCTCTTCATTAATTGTTTGTATTACTTTTTCCATTTGCTATCTCCTTAGATTGTCGCTCTTCTTGCCACATTTGTATCATTAATAAACCTACTCCAATAACTAAGGCTGAATCAGCAATATTAAAGATAGGGAAATTATAATTAAAAATATACGTATGAATAAAATCGACTACTTCTTTATGTACTACTCGGTCGTAGAAATTACCAATCGCTCCTCCTAGCATTAACCCGAGAGCCACTCCAAGAAGTCTTCTACCTTTCGCTGCTTTTTGAATATAAAGAACAATCCCGATAATTACAATCACAGTTATTAAATAAAAAAACCACATTTGTCCTTGCAAAATACCCCAAGCAGCCCCTCTATTACGGTGGGAGGTAATATAAAACCAGTTTTCTATAACGGTTATGCTTTCTCCAAGCTCCATTCTTTTCACAACTAACCATTTGGTCCATTGATCAAGAATAATGACAATTAATGCGATTATGTAATAAAACACAAAGGAAACCTCCAAACCTTCTCTTAATATTCCCTTTGCATTTTAGCACATTCTCTATAAAAACGACAGTAAACGCTTCGGATTAAAAAAGTGGTTTACATAAATATTGATCCAGCTTCCCACAGTCCTCCACCGTTTTTAAGGTGGGCACCATTTGAAGGAGTTCATAAGGCAACAATTCACCTGATATTTCGCATCTGCCATACGTACCATTCTCCAATTTTTGAATGGCACTATTGATGTCTCTTAATTCTTCCTCAATAAGCGGTTTTACTAAGGGAGATCCTTTCGAATTTGATAATTGCATCATTAATTCAGTACGCGATTTCCGGAGTTCCAAATAGAGCTTTTGTTCAAATGCTTCCATTTTGTTCATACCTCCGTTTTCAGATGTTTTCCGTTAGTATATCGCGATGGACATGATTCGACACGAACAACATTTAACAACGAAAACAATCATTAACGAAAGTGGAATAATTACTCATACATATTCCCTAAACACATGAAAAACTCTCCGGAAATCCAGAGAGTTCTTCCATTTTTTATACAAGATGGCTGTAGTTTTCTTTCACTACTTCTGCACAGCGTGGACAAAGGGTTGGGTGCTCCTCGACTTTGCCAACTTCAGTTGTTACGGTCCAACAGCGTTCACAAGTTTCACCTTCAGCTTTAGATACGACAATAGCAGCTGTTTCAAGCTTCACAGCTTCCGCAGGCGCAGAATCCATATCTCCAGCTAACTCAAAACCAGACACAATAAATAGTTGTTGAAGGTTTTCTTTAACTGATTGTAAAAGTTCCTTTGTTTCTCCTGTAGCATACAAGCTAATTTTTGCTGTTAATGACTTACCGATTACCTTTGCATTACGTGCTTCTTCTAAAGCCTTAAGGACATCATCACGAACCTTCATAAATTTGGTCCATTTTTCTTCAAGCTGCTTTGCATCAGGAAGGTCAACATACGAAGGCATATCGGTTAATTGAACACTATCTTCCTCCACATTAGGAATATATGCCCATACTTCATCAGCTGTATGAGAAAGAATCGGAGCTGATAATTTGGTTAACTCTAATAAGCTTTCATATAAAACCGTTTGGATGGCACGGCGCTCGTAGTGATTCTTTGCCTCAATATATAGAACGTCCTTTGCAAAGTCAAGGTAGAATGCACTGAGGTCTAGCGTACAGAAGTTATTGATCGCATGGTAAATGCTAGCAAATTCGTATTCTTCATAAGACTTTGTCACAGATTTAATTAGCTTGTTTAGCTTCACCAACATGAATTGATCTACTTCACGAAGCTTATCAAATTCTACTTTGTCTGTAGCAGGATTAAAGTCTGCTAAGTTACCTAATAAGAATCGGAATGTGTTACGGATCTTACGATATACTTCAGCAACTTGCTTTAAGATAGCGTCAGATACACGAACATCTGATTGATAATCTACTGATGCTACCCATAGACGTAAAATATCTGCACCTAGCTGATCCATTACCTTAGCAGGGACAACAACATTACCAATTGATTTACTCATCTTTCTACCTTCACCATCAAGGGCGAAACCATGGCTGAGAACTCCCTTATAAGGAGCTTTACCTGTTACAGCTACCCCTGTAGATAATGAAGAGTTAAACCATCCACGGTATTGGTCAGATCCTTCAAGATAAAGATCAGCCGGTCTTTGTAGATCATTTCTCTCTTCTAAAACGGCTTGATGAGAAGAACCAGAATCAAACCAAACGTCCATAATATCCGTTTCTTTTGTGAATTTCCCATTTGGACTTGATGGATGAGTAAAACCTTCCGGTAAAAGCTCTTTAGCATCTTTTTCAAACCAGACATTTGAACCATGTTCACGGAATAACCCGGATACATGTTCAATGGTTTCATCCGTGATAATTGGTTCTCCGTCTTCCCCATAGAACACAGGAATTGGAACACCCCATACACGTTGACGAGAAATACACCAATCCCCACGGTCACGTACCATATTAAATAAACGAGTTTCTCCCCAAGCTGGAACCCACTTCGTTTCCTTAACAGCTTCCAACAAGTCTTCACGGAAATCTTTAATAGATGCGAACCACTGAGCTGTTGCTCGGAAAATAACAGGCTTTTTCGTTCTCCAGTCATGCGGATATGAATGAGTAATGAATGTTAATTTTAATAAAGCGCCCACTTCTTGTAGCTTTTCCGTAATCGGCTTATTCGCTGTATCATAGAAAAGTCCTTCGAAGCCAACTGCTTCCTTCGTCATAACCCCTTTATCATCAACTGGACAAAGAACATCTAAACCATATTTTTGACCTACATGAAAATCGTCTTCCCCATGCCCTGGTGCCGTATGAACACAGCCCGTACCTGCATCTGTTGTAACATGTTCGCCAAGCATAACTAATGAAGTACGATCATATAAAGGATGCTTCGCTAAAATATGTTCTAGCTCTTGACCTTTCACCGTCTTTACTACCGTTACTTCTTCCCAACCAATTTCTTTTGTGACTGCTTCTAAAAGCTCTTCAGCCACAAGGTATTTTTTATTATTCACTTCCGCAACAACATAATTTAATGTTGGATGAACGGAAATTCCAAGGTTTGCTGGAATGGTCCATGGTGTTGTTGTCCAGATAACGATTTCCGTATCAGCATCAAGCACACCCTTACCATCTTGAACAGGGAAGCCAACATAAATTGAAGCTGACTTTTTATCCTGGTACTCAATTTCCGCTTCTGCTAAAGCAGATTCACTAGAAGGTGACCAATATACCGGCTTTAATCCTTTGTAGATATAGCCTTTCTTAGCCATTTCACCAAAGACCTTGATTTGCTGTGCTTCATATGCTGGATCAAGAGTGATATAAGGATTTTCCCAATCTCCACGAACACCTAAACGTTTAAATTGAGTACGTTGAGAATCAATTTGACCTAAAGCATACTCTTCACAAAGCTTACGAAACTCTGCAACTGTAAGTTCTTTGCGTTTTACACCCTTATTTGTTAATGCTTGCTCAATTGGCAGCCCGTGTGTATCCCAACCTGGAACATATGGAGCATTGTATCCACTCATTGACTTATAACGCACAATAAAGTCCTTAAGGATTTTATTTAATGCGTGCCCCATGTGAATATCTCCGTTTGCGTACGGTGGCCCATCGTGAAGAACAAACATCGGACGATTCTTCGTACGATCTTGAACTCTAGAATAAATATCCATTTGGTTCCATTTTTCTTGAATATCCGGCTCACGCTTTGGCAAATTCCCACGCATCGGGAATTCAGTTTGTGGCATCAATAACGTATCTTTATAATCCATTTTTAAACTTCCTCCTAAATCTTGCTCTTCTAGCTTCAGTGTTACCAGTAATTAGTAAAAATAAATACAAAAAAGCCCTCTCATCCCAAAAAGGGACGAGAAGGCTTATATTCCCGCGGTACCACCCTAGTAGATAGGCTAAAAACCCATCCGCTCAAAAATTCGTAACGTGAATTTAAACGCCAAAGCTTACTATACCTTGTGGTCGTTCAGCTTGGTACTCAAGGGTGATATTCAAACTTATCGCTTTTGTTAACCTTCCACCAACTGTTAACTCGCTAGAAAAAGCATTGATAAATTCTACTATCCCTGTCATCGCAACTTGAAATTTTTACTTGTTAAAAAATTATATTCGAAGAAACCGCTTTTCGTCAAGCCAATGAATCTTCTTCTTTTAAATTTGCAGATTTTAATTCTGCTGAATCAAGCTCGTACTGTAATAGATGATCCCAATCATCATTATTAAGCATATCGAGCTGTGCTTCAATAAGCATTTTAAAGCGAGTTCTAAACACTTTAGATTGCTTTTTCAGATCCTCAATCTCTAGAGCTATTTTACGAGCCTTAGAGAGGGACTCATTTACAATGCGATCCGCATTTTTCTCCGCTTCTCTAATAATTAGCTTAGCTTCTTTTTGTGCATTACGCTTTAGTTCTTCCGCTGCTTCTTGAGCTACTACAATGGATTTATTTAAGGTTTCTTCAATATTCGAAAAATGAGTTAAACGCTCATTCATATCCTTTAATCGTTCATCAAGTTCTTTCTTTTCTCGAATAATCAACTCGTAGTCCTTGATTACTTGGTCAAGGAACTCATTTACTTCATCTTCATCGTAACCACGGAATCCTTTAGTAAATTCCTTGTTATGTATGTCTAACGGTGTTAATGGCATTATAAGCCACCTCCAATTGCTTAATAGTATATACTATTCATTGTAACAGATATTCGACAAGTACTTTTAAATTCCTGCAAATTTTTTATAAATTATTGATGTTTTTCTACAACAATTCGCCATTTATCTTTCTTTGTTTTCCCATCGATGGAAGATAGTTTCGCTCTTCCGTATCCTCTTACCGATAAGACATCGTCTTCCTTACATTCAAAAGAGGGATTTTCAATGGTCATCCAATTCACTTTCACTACTCCACCTGCAATTAATGTTTGAGATTTCTGACGAGAAATATTATGAGCAGCAGCTATCATAGCGTCTAATCTCAGGGAAGAAACGGTTGTTGAGTACTCATTCCATTGTTCCTTCATTTGAATGGCTTCTTCGAGACGACGAGCTTTTAAACTTACTTTCGAACGTCCTACCGACTCAAATTGCATGGATATGTAATCGCTAACTTCATTGGCGAGAAAGAGTTGAATCGTTTCCCCTTCTATAAGGATGTCTCCAAATTTCCCACGTTTTAGTCCAAGTGACATCATGCTACCTAAAATTTGTCGATGCTCAATTGATACAAATTTATTCGCGTAAACTAGCTCATATAAGGAAATTTGGAAATCCTCTTTCTCTACAGAATAATAATCTGGATAAATGAAGGCTCTCTTTCTTTCCACCGACTCTGCTCCACCGAAAAATTGAACCTTTACCTCCAAATTCGCTCCAATTATCATCTCGACAATTTTCTGCTCTCTCGGGTCAAGAAAGTCCGTAAGCTTTGGGGCATAGTTACTCTCCACCTGTTCCTTCCAACTCATTACTTGATCGACAAAACTATGCTCTTCACGTCGGAAGTGCTGATGCAAATCCATATTCATTCAATCTCCAATCCAATTTAAAGATATGAAAGTACAAAAAAGGGGCATGGATGCCCCTTTTAGCTAAAACCAACCAAATAGCGTATACAAGCCTGTTGATGCCAATTTTAATACAAAAATCCCAACAATCGGGGAAATATCAATCATTCCACCGATTGGAGGAATAATTCTTCGAAACGGCTCTAAATACGGTTCACAAATTCTTGCTAAAAATTGTCCAATACCGGTTTCTCTTGCATTTGGAAACCATGACATAAGAATATAAATAATCAAAGCCCATGAGTAGATATCAATCACTCGAATTAATATTGATAAAAGTAAATCCATTTACCTATTACCACCTCGTATCTTCGTATTCTGTTTCTTGCATCAGTTGCGAGATATTGCCTGAAACCTCAACATTATCAGGAGTACATAAGAAAATTTCTGCACCAATCTTTTGAATATCTCCACCGATGGCATATACAGTTCCACTTAAAAAATCAACTATGCGTTTTGCCTGGTCCCGTTCAATTCTGTGTAAATTCACAACAACTGCCCGACGATTTTTTAATTGATCTGCAATTTCTTGCGCTTCTGCATACACTCTTGGTTCAATTAAAACAACCTTTGAAGATTTTTGTACACTCTGTAAGCTTACTACGTTCTGTTTTGGAGACACACTTTGTTGCTGTTGTTGTGGTTGTTTTTGCGGCTTTGCAGCTGGAGCCTCGTACTCTTCTTCTTCATATTCATATTCATCATCTAGGAAAAAAAATGTTTTAAATTTTGATTTAAGACTCATTCATTACACCTCCCACACTATTCGCCCACTAAAGCGGTGCCGATTCGGATCATCGTAGCCCCTTCTTCAATGGCAATTTCAAAATCATTAGACATACCCATCGAAAGCTCCTTACATGGAGCATAAGGTAAATCAATATGTTGAATTTCAAGCTGAAGTTTTTTTAACGTTTGAAAGCATTGTCTAATGATCGTAGCGTCCTCAGTAAAGGGAGCCATCGTCATTAGTCCTTCTACTCTAATTTTAGGGAATTTTTCTAGTTCCTTTATAAATGGTACCACCATTTCAGGCGTTAATCCATGCTTTGATTCTTCGCCTGACGCATTCACCTGTACGAAGCAAGAAATCGTTCTATCTCCGCCTCTTGCATTTATCTCCTTTGCCAAGGACTCACGATCTAAAGAGTGAATATAATCCACTTTATCTATGATATTTTTTACCTTCCTTGTTTGAAGAGTTCCGATAAAATGCCAGGTAGGCTTGTCCCCTATAGTGTTCCACTTTTCAAGAAGGCCTTCGTCACGGTTTTCACCAAGATGTGTTACCCCACATTCTATTGCCTCTAACGCTCTTTCTGTCGTTACATATTTTGTTACAGCAATGATTTTTACTTCCTCTGGATCTCTATTGCTCCTTTTACATGCCACATTTACCTTTTCCTGGAGCATACGTAGATTTTCACTAACTTTCATTCTCTCGATTGCTCCTCCTTCCAACCAATAAAACTCATCATCCGACCCGTTTTCCCCTTGTCTCTTCGGTGGGAGAAAAAATAATTAGAATCACAACTCGTACATAAATCAGTTACTTGAATATTTGACTCATTTATTCCTGCTTTGAGGAGAATCAGTTTATTTAACTCTTTTAAATTTAAGTGGTATTGGTTATCTTTGATTCGATTATATGGTTTTTTTTCGACATCTTCCACTAAATTTTCCACAAATGAAATGACTTTATCATCTACAATATAACATTTTTCGCAAATCGAGGGGCCAATTACTGCGAAAATTTCCGAAACTGGAATATTTTCGTCCTCAAATACAGTTATCACACTTTTCGCGATCCCTCCAACTGTTCCTTTCCACCCTGCATGAGCAATTGCAATTGCTTCGTATTTTGGAGCAATAAAATAGAGCGGAACACAGTCAGCAAAGCACAATGTTAAAAGCAGGTTTTTATCATAAGTAAAGAAAGCATCGGTATCCCTGAAAGCATTGGCATATGAATTTGAACCAAACCCACGGTCATGTACGTAGACTTTTTTCACATGTACATCATGCGTCTGCTCGGCACCCACCCAATGATTTAACGGGATACCAGTACTTTTTGACAAGATTTCTCGATTTAAGCAAACATCCTTTTCCTGATCACCAACGTGAAATCCTGTATTTAATGTTGAGAAGGAGTTCTTACTTTGTCCTCCGTTTTTTGTGGTAAAACCCGCAACAAGTCCATCGAAACGATCGGTCCAATCTTTTATGATGAAATGAGACGTCTCTTTTAGAATAAATGGTTCCATTATAAAAACCTCAATTGTTTGTTGATTTTTCTATAGTTTACCATAATTCGCAGGATACTCCCAGTGAATTCAGGCTTACTTGGCTTCTGCTTCATCATATTGCCCTTCACTAAATCCTCTATAACGAACTAAAATGACATCCTCGCCGATTTTAAGGATATTTCTCCAAGAAATAATAATCTCTTCTTCTTTTCCAAAGAAGCCTAACACCCGTCCATTACCACTCACGATAATAGCCTCAATTTTTCCATTCGATAGGTTTATTTCTATATCACTAATATTCCCTAACTTTTTTCCATCTGCAACATTGACCACATCTTTAATTTGAAATTCTGAAATTTTCACCATTTCATTTCACTCCCGACTATTCGATAGTTAAATATATGAAGATGGGAGGAGGATTCATGATTGTTTTATACAAAAAAAACTACCGAGACGAGTCGGTAGTTTATGTTTGTATGTTTTTATTCATTTGTTTAATAGCAGCTTTTTCTAATCTGGATACTTGTGCTTGGGAGATTCCAATTTCTTCGGCTACTTCCATTTGAGTTTTACCTTGGAAGAATCGTTTTCTTAGAATGAGCTTTTCTCTTTCGTTTAGACGTCTCATTCCTTCTTTTAAGGCAATTTCCTCAATCCATTGAACATCCTTGTTACGTTCATCACTCAATTGATCCATCACATAGATTGGATCTCCTCCATCGTTATAGATTGGCTCAAATAACGAAACAGGATCTTGAATCGCATCTAAAGCAAATACAATTTCTTCATGAGAAACATCTAGTACTTTTGCTATTTCTTCAGCAGTTGGCTCCTTTGACGTCTCACTCATTAGTTTTTCTCGGACTTGTAAGGCTTTGTACGCAATATCTCTTAAAGAACGAGATACACGAATTGGGTTGTTATCTCTTAAGTATCGTCGGATTTCTCCGATTATCATCGGAACAGCATAAGTAGAGAATTTTACGTTTTGACCTAGGTCAAAATTATCAATTGATTTCATCAACCCGATACACCCAACTTGAAACAGGTCATCAACAAACTCACCACGATTGTTAAATCGCTGAATGACACTTAACACAAGTCGTAAGTTCCCATTCACGAGCTTTTCTCGGGCTGTTATATCCCCGGCTTGCATTTCTTTGAAGAGTAAACGCATTTCTTCATTTTTTAAAACTGGTAACTTAGATGTATCAACACCGCAAATTTCAACTTTATTACGAGTCAATTCTTTTCCCTCCTCACAGGAGCTGCTGTACAAAAAACAGTATCTCCCCGAGAAGGAAAAATATGCACATCCAAAATGGACATGCATACTTAGAATTCCTATAAATGGTTGTAGGACAAGGTATTACACATATAATTTTATCTTAAAAATTTTTTCTTTCAATAAAGAATCAGTCTAAACCATTTTATTAAACTCTTTCTTCAGTCTTTTAATAATTCTTTTTTCAAGCCTAGAAATATAAGATTGTGATATACCAAGCATGTCAGCGACATCTTTCTGGGTTTTTTCTTCCCCTGTACCTAATCCGAATCTGAGCTCCATGATTTGTTTTTCACGGTCATTCAGCTGATGCAATGCTTTTAATAAAAGCTTTTTATCGACATTGGCTTCCAAATCTTTTGTAATAATGTCTTCTTCTGTTCCTAACACATCGGACAATAACAGTTCGTTACCGTCCCAATCAATATTCAGGGGCTCATCAAAGGAAACTTCAGAACGAATTTTATTATTTCTTCGTAAGTACATGAGTATTTCATTCTCGATACATCTTGATGCGTATGTAGCAAGCTTTATTTTCTTTTCGGGATTAAATGTGTTAACTGCCTTAATTAACCCAATCGTCCCGATACTAATTAAATCCTCAATATTTATTCCTGTATTTTCAAACTTTCTAGCTATATATACGACAAGTCGTAGATTTCTCTCAATGAGGATGGATCTCGCTGCTTTATCCCCGCTTGGAAGCTTTTGAAGCAACACTTCTTCTTCTTCTTTTGATAACGGAGGAGGCAACGCTTCACTTCCACCTATATAGAAGACCTCATCTGTCTTGAGTCCTAGCTTGATTAATAATTTATACCAGTAATAAGAAAGTCGAAGTTTTATACTTTTCATGAGTTGTCCTCCTTCTAATTTTTGTTTTTCTGAGTATAGTATTATTAGCTTACCTTTACATCTGATTTCACCTTTGCGACACCTGTTACCATCTTTGGATGAACAATACATTGAAACGTATTGTCAGAGGAAAGCTGCTGGGTTGTAAAGGAAACTAATCCTTTGTCCACTTGAATAATTTTTTCTTCCATCTCAATTTGAAGTTGGTCAGGCTTAATAGCAATAATAAGCTGATGCTCTTGTCCCATTACTTTATACGGGATAATTCGGAGCTTATTTTCCCATTCAGATGGAAGAGTGGAATTTCCATAGATGATCTCATCCTTCTCACTTGAAAGTATCCTAATGGACTCAGGAATACTATCTAGTTGGTTATAGACAGAGACAAACATAACAGGCATTTTCGTAAGTGGATCGTAAAGTTGATTACCACTATCAACAAGACCTCTACATGTGAATTGGCTTTCTCCAATCTGGATGCGAATAGAAACCATTTGATCAAATTGTATTTTCGTCATTTCAAATTGTTCAATATTTGATCTGGAGAAATGCCATGCAATCGGAAAGCCAATGAGAACAAAGAGCCAGCTAATCGGATCACCAAATCCCTTTACACTTCCTATAAGCACGGAAGAGGTCAATTGATTATCAAACTGAATGAAATAATGAACCCCTATAAGTGCTCCCCCTACCAAAAAGGTAACGAAATAGAAGGTCATCGTCGTACGTATAAAGGTACGTAATCTTTTGTATCCAAAGGTAACGAGAACCATCACTAAAGAAAATGCTAATTTCACAATAGGATGACCAGAATAATTCTGAAAAGGAGTAAAAGCCAATATAATAATGAAGGATCCGATAAGTCCTCCACAAAACAGTCTCCAAATCTTATACTCTCTTTTTACTATTATGGCAGTTAAATAAAGAAGTAACGTATCGAAAAGGAGATTTAGCAGCCAAATCACATCTAAATATAGTGTCAAAGATTTTCCTCCTTGCTCTTTTCTCCTTTTTCAATCTATTATTCTGTTATGGAAAAGTATAACGTACATAGATGTTGGAAGTGTGTCACTTTATGTACACAAAAAAGAAGAGATTTTCACAAATCCCTTCGTTTTTTGTCAAAATTTCACATGTCAGGTTGGAAAAACAACTTTTCCTCTTAAACCAAAATAAAAAACAGAATTCTATACGAATTCTGTTTTTTATTTTGATAGGGGTTTACCTATCTTCTTCTATTTCGATTACGTAAGAACGTAGGTATATCTAACGTGTCATCACTGCTGTGTGAAGTAGTTGGACGTACAGGTTCATTGTAATCCTCTTCACGAATGATTTCTCTTTGTGGCTTTGTAGGTGCAGCTGATTGTTTTTGTTGCCCAAATGATGGACGATTTGTTGGTTTTGGTTGAGAAATGTCTTCGTTGAATCCAGTCGCTATGACTGTTACAACAATCTCATCCTTTAAGTTATCATTGATTACTGATCCAAAGATCATGTTAACTTCTTGGTCTGATGCTGAAGCGACGATGTCTGCTGCTTCTTGTACTTCATATAAACTTAAATTTGACCCACCGGTAATGTTCATCAACACACCTTGAGCTCCATCGATGGACTTTTCTAGCAGCGGAGATGAAATGGCTTTTTTCGCTGCTTCTGTTGCACGGTTTTCACCTGCAGCTACACCAATTCCCATAAGAGCTGATCCTTTGTTAGACATAATTGTCTTTACGTCAGCAAAGTCTAAGTTGATAAGTCCTGGTGTGGCAATAAGGTCAGAAATACCTTGAACCCCTTGACGAAGAACGTTGTCAGCTTCACGGAAAGCTTCAAGCATTGGAGTACTTTTATCCACAATTTCAAGAAGACGATCGTTTGGAATCACAATAAGTGTATCAACCGCTTCCTTCATAGACGAAATTCCGCCTTGAGCTTGAGTCGAACGCTTTCTACCTTCAAACGTAAACGGTCTTGTTACAACACCTACTGTTAATGCTCCTAACTCCCGGGCGATTTGAGCAATGACTGGCGCAGCTCCTGTTCCAGTTCCGCCACCCATACCAGCTGTTACGAAAACCATATCCGCACCAGCTAACACTTCTTCAATTTGTTCTCTACTTTCTTCAGCTGCTTTTTTTCCAACCTCAGGGTTTGCTCCCGCTCCAAGTCCGCGAGTAAGCTTTCCCCCAATTTGCATTCTAGTTTCTGCCTTCGATAAATTCAATGCCTGAGCATCTGTATTTACAGCAATAAACTCGACACCCTGGACGCCATGCTCAATCATACGATTAACAGCATTATTTCCGCCTCCACCAACGCCGATTACTTTTATAGTTGCCAATGAATCTAAATTTGTATCAAATTCCAACATGACGTATCCTCCTAATTCGTCGATATTCCCGGTAGCGGTCAATTGAAAACACTATTCAAAAAAGTAACCAAGGAATTTTTTCACTCGTGATGTCATTTTTTCTTCCGGCTGCTTGTCCGGTTTAGCTTTTGGTTGTGGCTGCTTTTGAACTCTTTTTTCCTTTGTTTCAGAGGCAGCCGTACTGTTACCAATAGACCGACCTTGTATTTTAGCATTTTTATAAGCGAATTTTATTAAACCGACAGCAGTCGTGTATTGCGGCTCACGCACTCCAATATAATCAGGAATGGCAATCCGTACTCGGTTTTGGAAAACCACTTGAGCTAATTCAAGAATTCCTTGGGTGTTTGCAACTCCACCTGACAACACATAACCACCAGGTAAATCACGAATCCCCAAACGTCTAATTTCATTTTGAATAAGGTCGAAAATCTCTTCCATTCTTGCTTCAATAATATCAGAAACTTCAAGCTGATTAAATTGTTGATGCTGATCACTTCCGATAATTGGTACGCTAAACACTTCTTCCTCGGAAGCATGGTCATAAAATGCATGTCCATGTTTTGTTTTTATTTTCTCAGCATCTTCAGTAGATGTGCGAAGACCAATTGAGATATCTTTTGTTATATGATCTCCACCAACTGGAAGTACACTTGTTGCTCGTAAAAAGCCTTGTTCAAAGACACTAATGGTTGTTGACCCTCCACCTATATCAACGAGTGCCACCCCTAAGTTTTTTTCATCCTTTGAGAGTGCAAAGGCACCAGAAGCAAGTGGTTGTAAAGTAATATCAAGGATTTCTAATCCAGAACGTTCTACGCATCGAAGAGTATTATGTAAAATCGTCTTAGAACCTGTAATTATCGTTCCTTCCATTTCTAGCCTTACACCTATCATTCCCCGTGGATCATTAATTTCATCTAATCCATCAACAATAAATTGCTTCGGAATGACATCAATAATCTCACGCTCAGGTGGAATAGAAATCACCTGTGCTGCATCAATTACTCGAGCTACATCATCGTTGGTAATTTCACGGTTTTCACTAGAAACGGCTACTACACCATGACATGGCTGTAACATCACATGATTTCCAGTTACGCCAACAATTACCTTATTAATTTCCATGCCTATCATTCTCTCAGCTTGTTCTATTGCCTTTCTAATAGAATGAACGGTTTCATCTATATCAACAATGGATCCTTTTCTGAGTCCTTCGGATTTAACATTGCCAACACCAATAATATTCAAAGAGTCATTGACCATTTCCCCAATGATCACTTTTACACTGGATGTACCGATGTCAAGACTTACATATATTTCATTGCTGTTCATTCTTTGGCACCTCCTTTAACAATTCAAAAAATTGAACAACAATTTCCGTGTTTTCAGACCGTATAATATTGTATCTATAAAATTATTCGGCAAAATTAATATATTCCCTTTTAAAATATACAAATTTTTTCTATTTTTCTTTGCTTGTAGACCATTTTGTTAGTAAAATTCTTCGAATAACGGCTATATTTTGAAACAGCCTTACTCCAAAGGCAAAAACTGCTGCTAAATACAAGTCTACACCAAGATGAACACCTAGAAAAGCTAAACTTGCAGCAAGAATAATATTAAAGAAAAAACCGGAAACAAAAACCTTTTCGTCATATATATTTTGCAAATGCGCCCTGATTCCCCCGAATAAAGTATCAAGGGCAGCTAGTACGGCGATGGATAGATAATTAGAATATTCCTCAGGAACAGATATATCGGTTAATAAACCTAGGACGACTCCAATTATTAATCCTAAAAGGGGAAGCCACATGATTAACTATCTCCTTTGTCAGATTTTACTTGCTCCATACCTCTAATTCGAATGGAATCTTCAAAGGCTGGTACAGTAATGGAAAGCTCGGGCTTCTTTATGGTAACTGTTAGATTATCAATAAAGAATTCTTCTGCTGATTTAGAAACCTGCATTTGGTTGTACAGCTTTTCCGCAACGGTAAAATCCTCCGTTAAAACGATGATTTCAATAGGGAATCTTGTTAAGGAACGGCCGTTTATTTTCGTTTCACCATTGATATCACGGACAACCGTGGTATTAATCACCCTTTGACCTGCGACCGAAACATGTTTTGCGCCATACATATTTAATTCATTAAGAAGACGTTCTAATAGGTCCGCTGAAAGCGTAGCACCTGAAGTCCCTAGGATTAATTCTTCATTCAGTTGTTCTATGTAAAGTGTTAAACCTGGTCCAGACATCTCAGTTAGTCCTGCTTCTTGCTTTAATTCCTCTAGAGTATTCCTTAATGTATTTTCCTTGCCCTGCTCCCTTTCCGTTTCGTATTCATTCAATTTTTCTTCATTTGAACGAATTTCTTTAATCAGTCGGGATTGAAGATCCTTTTCCTTCACTAAGTCTTCACGAAGCTGCCATGTATCCCTTGTGTCTCTTACCTCTGGCTTAGAGACCGTTTGGAATTGGATAGCAAGCATAAAGCCTACAATCACCCCGATGATTACCAAGCTATTTACTTTCTTTCTGTCCACGCAATAATCACCTAGCTTTCTACAATATTTGTGGACAAAACTTGCAAATGAGTTAAGTACCTAATAGTGGATCTATATTAACTTCTTCTTTTTTCTGGATCGTTACTTCAATATTGTCACTTATGAGCATATCTTTAATTCCACCTGTTATATTCAAAGCAGAGGTCATCACATCAGGATCACCAATAGCTGTAATGACGAATGGAGCAGGATGTTGATATCCATCCACTTCAATCACTGGTCCATTACAAAGAATATAGGAATTATGAGTAAGCCTTTGCCCATTAATCGCAATTGCCGCAGCACCCGATATATATAACTCATTGATTACTTTAAAGACATGATGCTCATGAACAATATAGTTATTAATGTTTTCTTCATTTGGATTGTAGTCACCATCGGCAAGGGACACTTCTACTCCCTTCCCTTTTACCTTCACTTTCCCAACAAACATCCGATATTTCTCTGCGTCTTCCGCAAGATTAAAGAATACTTGTTCTTCCTTCGCTAACTCTTCTTCGATCTCAACAATTTTATCTTGCTTTTCCTTTAACTCATTTTGAAGCTCACGGTTTCGTTCTTCCTGAGCAATCAGCTGATTGCGCAGTTCTAAATCTCGATTCCACTGCTTGTCCGATATCGTATTTTGTGCCTTTTCCTGTTTTGTTAAGTGGTAAGAAAAAGACACCATATATCCTAATACAAGGAAAACTAACGAGAGGATAACATGTTTACCCTTCACCCTCTTCTTCACTTGTTTCAACTCCTCCTGATTCGTATGGATTAAAATACGAACCCACCTCTAAATCAATGACTCCCTTTTGTGACGGATCTAACTGACTCACGATGGAAGGGTAATGTATCATTTTTTTTGAAAAGCTCCTTAAAGATGCACTGACTTCATTTCCATCATTCATGTATAAAGAAATATGGAAACGATCCGTTTCTTTCGGTGTGTAGTTTACTTCAGAAATGGAATAAAGAATTTCAAACGGGAGTTCTTGCAAGCTACTAACCATCTCTTCAAGTATCTCACCTTCTGTAAAACCAATTAATATTGGAGCGTTAGAAGGTGTGCTCGTAATTCCTTCATCCTCTAGTATTTCACCATTCTCTAAAACAGGAATAAACGAATTTTCTGTTGCAATCACTGCAATTCGTTCATATTCCTTTACAGTAATTAATACATTATTAGGGAATGACCATTTTACTGTTGCTGATTTTACTTCCGGAAGCTTCTCTATTTCCTTTTCCACTTCTTTTTTATCGAGCTTCCAAATATTCATACCAGTGGACAAGCCACTATTTTCCACCAGGTGCTCAGCCTTGTATAAGTCATTACCAGTAACACTTATTTTTTTTATATGGCTTAACGGTGATTGGAAATAAACGACACAAACGATCAACAAGAAGAATAAACTTAATAAAGTGACCAATCTTCTATTAGCCTTTTTTCGTCTTTGTTGTTTCAACTTGGGAATCCGTTCTTCAATCGAGACTATTTTCCCCTGATCCAATCCAATCACCTCCACCAATGCAAATATATTTTGTGTAAAAAAAACAGATAATCCAATATTTTTTTATAAGTGAAAACAACGGCACGAGAAATCATGCCGTTATTTTTTAGGTAATAAGTAATTTCCCAAGTACTTATTATACCATATACTGTTACTTTGTAAGGGGGATATTCATCCTATTTTATTCCTATTATTTCAACTTCTGTATCCATTTTTACTTCATACAAGTCATATATTGTATCCTTGACATGCTGAATTAACTGTAAAACATCGTCAGCCTTTGCATTACCCGTATTTACGATAAAATTCCCGTGCATTTCAGATATCTTTGCCCCACCGATTTGGTAACCCTTTAGGCCAGCAACCTCAATCAACTTGCCTGCATAATTGGGAAGTGGATTTCGGAAAATACTACCCGCACATGGGAAATTCCAAGGCTGTGTCTCTTTTCGGTAGTCCTTGTTCTTTTGCATTTCACTAAAAATAGAATCCTTGTTTCCTTCTTTAAGAGAAAAAACAGCTTCAACAACAACACCCGGACGCTTTTTTTGTAGCACAGAAGTTCGATAGGAAAATTCCATTCCCTCATTCGAAACCCATTCTAATGTACCGTCTTCAAATAGTACGAGAGCTTTGTCAAGTATCTTTGAAATATCAGATCCATGTGCACCCGCGTTCATGAACACTGCGCCACCTACAGACCCAGGGATCCCACTAGCAAACTCTAATCCTGATAACCCTTTTCTACTGATGGAAGTTGCCAAGCTCACAAGTGAGTGGCCACCACCAACCGTAAGTGTAGTACCATTTATTTCAACCTTATCTAATCCTGAACCAAGCTTAATGACCACACCGGAAATTCCTCGATCTGACACGAGTAAATTTGACCCTCTTCCAATAGCAATCCACTGTACTTTATACTTTCGGATTAAGTTCATGGTCGTTTCTAAATTTTCTACTGATGTGGGCTCAACAAAAAGTTCTGCAGGTCCACCAATCTTAATCGTTGTATGATTTGCCATTGGCTCATTTTCTTTAACCGTTCCAATTTTAGACTGCTTTAATTCTTCAGCTAATCCAATCATTCCTACCTCCCCTTTCAGTCGGAGTTATTTTATCTTATGCATCGTGTCAAACCTAGGCTACAAACGAAGGAATCATTATTATCGACTGTTCCTTTCAGTTAATAATGTCTCCATTAATCGATACAGTCTCTGGGCCGCATCACGAATCCCTAATTTAAAAGCTGCTTGCTTCATTTCTTTTAAGCTTTCTTTATGAAGTAATAGAGAGTCCATTTGCTCTATTAATTTAGTTGCAGTTAAGTCTTTTTCAAGCATTAAAATTGCAGCACCATGATCACTTAAGGCACGAGCATTTTTTTCCTGATGATTGTTTGTTACATAAGGGCTAGGAACTAGTATGCTTGGCACTCCTAAGGATGTCAATTCAGCTAACGTCGTGGCACCTGCTCGAGCAACAATTAAATCCATTCCTGCAAGCACTTCTGGCATATTATGAATAAAAGGCTTAACAATTACGTTATCAGGATTCCCAACGAGTTCCACTTCTTTGAGTACTTCATCGTAGTGAACCTCTCCAGTTACATATAATACCTGATAAGGTTTTTCACTAAGCACTGATAATGATTTTAATATCGCTTCATTTATTGGCCGTGCCCCGCGACTTCCACCTACTACTAGGACTGATGGGATATTCGTTTTTAGACCAACAGAAAGCTTCCCCTTAATTCCATCCTTATTTAATACTTCAGAAGCCCTTGGATTCCCTGTTAACTCAACCTTTTCTTGAGGAAAATAGCTTTTGGCTTCTTCAAAACAAATAGCAACCTTATCAACATATCGACTTAAAAACTTATTCGTTAGTCCCGGTACACTGTTTTGTTCATGTATGATTGTTGGGATCCCCAGCTTAGAAGCAGCATAAACAACAGGACCACATACGTACCCGCCCGTTCCTATGACAACATCTGCTTTAAATTCTTTTAAATATTGCTTACTTTTCTGAACACCCTTTAAGAATCTAATTACCGTTTTCACATTATCTATTGAAAGCTTACGTTTAAACCCAGTAATATGTATGGATTGAAAAGGAATATTTTCTCTTTTAACAATGGTGTTTTCTAATCCTTTTTCGGTACCGATATATAAAAACTCAGCATTTTTATGTTCCTTTTGTATCTCTCTAATAAGCGCTAGAGCCGGATAAATATGACCACCGGTTCCACCACCACTTACAACTATACGCAATTCTTTCCACTCTCCTTAACGTTGAAAAATCAACTTTCCTCGATGATAGTCATGATGTAATCTGAAAAAAATCACCCTCACTTTTACCCCATTTTACTATATTTCAAACGACAAATCGAAAAACAACGAACGATTGTCATCTAAATGTAATAATAAACAGAAGAGAACCCTGCAGAATAACAGGGTTCTTTCGAGCTTATCTATCTCATAATTTCGAGTGTTTGCTAACATTTAGTAACACCCCAATGGCCATAAGCATGAGTGTTAAGGAAGAACCTCCATAGCTTAAAAATGGAAGAGTAATTCCAGTAACCGGCATCAGTCCTGTCACTACACCCACGTTAATCATTACTTGAATAGCGACCATCGCAACAATTCCAACTGCTAGAAAACTACCATATAAATCCGGAGCACCTAGTGCAATGCGAATTCCACGCCATAATAATAAAGCGAATAGAAGTAGAACAAAGGAGCCTCCAATGAAACCCAATTCCTCAGCCAAGATTGCAAAAATAAAATCGGTTTGTGGTTCAGGTAAATAGAAGAACTTTTGTCTGCTTTGTCCTAACCCTAATCCGAATAATCCTCCTGGACCAATTGCATAAAGAGACTGAATGATTTGAAAACCACTTCCGAGTGGATCCTCCCATGGATCTAAGAAGGATGTAATCCTCTTAATTCGGTAAGGGGCTGATATAACAAGCCCAACAAAGCCAATAACCCCTAGCATTCCCAACCCCACGAAATGCCCAATCCTCGCACCAGCGATAAAAATCATAACAACAGACGTTCCAACCATTACCGTTCCAGTCCCTAAGTCTGGCTGTAGCATAATCATACCAAACGCAAGAAACACTATACCAAGGGATGGCATTAGCCCTTTTCTAAAAGAAGTGATCTTTTTTTGATTTTCTGAAAGAAACTTAGCTAAAAACGCAATCATGGCGAGCTTCATAAACTCTGAAGGCTGAATTGAAAACGCACCAACCCCAATCCAGGATCGGGATCCGTTTCTTACATTTCCTATCCCTGGGATAAGTACAAGAACAAGAAGTACAAAGCAAATGATTATAATCATTTTTGCGAAAGTTCTCCATGTCCAATAATCTACATTCATAATGAAGAACATGGCCACAATTCCGACTCCAGCGAACAACATTTGTCGTTTGGCAAAATAAAAGGAATCGTCAAATTTATAGTCAGCCCAAATGGCACTCGCACTATAAACCATAATCAATCCGGTCGCTAATAGGGTGAACGTTACAATCAATAATATCAGATCTGGAGTAGCTTTTTTAGTCGGCAAAAGAACACACCTCGAATGCAAGTTTTAGGGCTTACAGTGAGGATTACACCTTAATTAGAAACCTGTACATTCAATAGTTTCCATAAGACAAGCCCTTACTTAAGCTTATGCACCGCATTGATAAAAATGTCTCCTCTAACCTCAAAAGTTTTGTATTGATCCCAGCTAGCACATGCAGGCGATAAAAGGATCACATCTCCTGGACTTGAGTGTGTAAAGGCAACAGGTACGGCTTTTTCCACATTATCGACATGGACAATTGTTTTTATTCCCGCCTTCTGTGCTACCTCCTCAATTTTAGGAGCCGTTTGTCCAAACGTGACAACGGTTTTCACATTGTGTAAGAATGGAATTAACTCGTCAAATCCGTTTCCACGATCCAATCCCCCGGCAAGTAACACTATAGGTGTTTTAAATGCTGTTAAAGCTTTTTCTGTCGCTAATATATTCGTTGCTTTTGAATCATTATAAAATTTACGCCCTTCAATCTCGCCAATATATTGAAGACGATGTTTAACACCAGTAAAAGTAGTCAGCACCTCAACAATTGCTTCGTTTGGAACATTTGTAAGCTTTGCAGCTGCTACTGCTGAAAGGATATTTTCAAGGTTATGCGCACCGGGTAAAACAATATTAGCGATCTCAATAATCTTTTCTTCTTTAAAGTACAGAGTATCATCTAATACATAGGCACCATTTGGTTGAAATTGTTTTGTAGAAAAAGGAACAGAGACTGCGTTACTTCTTTGACCTATTTCAAATGTGCTCTCTTGGTCTCCATTAAAGATAAAGTAATCTTCATCTGTTTGATATTTCGTTATATTTGCTTTTGCACTCCAATACTCATCCCTAGTACCATGATAGTCTAAATGAGCATCATACAGATTAGTGAGTACAGCAATCCTCGGCTTAAATGTTGTAATTCCCATGAGCTGAAACGATGATAGTTCAATAACAATCGTATTTTCAGTTGTAGCTTCCTGAGCCACTTCTGACGCAACCGTTCCGATGTTCCCCGCAATTAAAGGCGCCTTATTTCCCGCCTTTAACATTTCAAATATAAGAGTGGTCGTGGTTGTTTTCCCATTCGTACCTGTTATCGCAATAAAAGGAGCTTCAGAAATTTGATACGCCAGCTCAACTTCAGTAATAATGGGAATGCCTTTTTCAATGGCCACCTGGATCATTTCATTATGATAAGGAATACCTGGGTTCTTTACGATAAGCTCAAATCCATCATCTAAAAGCTCGACGGGATGACTTCCACAAATAACCGTAATTCCTTGTTCAAGCAGTCCTTGAGCTTCAGGATTCTCAGATAATGGCTTATTATCATTTACGGTGACAAACGCACCTAAACGGTGCAACAAATTTGCTGCACCGACTCCACTCTTCGCTAAACCAAGTACAAGTACTTTTTTATGAACATAATCTTTAATATCTCTCAATTACAACCACACCTCGATATAGATTCCTAATACTGCACATAATAACCCAACTGTCCAGAACGTAACAACTACTCTCCATTCAGACCAACCAATTAACTCATAATGATGATGCAAAGGACTCATACGGAATATCCTTTTACCAGTCGTTTTAAAAGAAATCACCTGCAGTATGACAGACAATGTTTCAACTACAAATATTCCCCCGATGATTATTAGTAGAATTTCTAGCTTAGTTAAGATAGCAATAGTAGCAATCGCTCCCCCTAGAGCAAGAGATCCCGTATCTCCCATAAACACTTTCGCGGGATGAGCATTAAAAACGAGAAATCCTAGTACAGCACCAACAACCGCTAAAGAGAAGATGGCTACATCATAAGCCCCTTGGTTCCAAGAGAGTACAGCAAAAGCTCCAAAAGCAATAGCAGCTGTCCCTGAAACAAGGCCATCTAAACCGTCTGTTAAATTGACTGCATTCGAAAACCCAACCAACCAGAAAATAATAAAAAATACATACAGCCAACCAAGGTCAAAACTAATGTCTGTAAGTGGAATCGAAACTGTTGTTGAGAATTCATTTTGTCTTAAAATAAAATAAAAAATAAACGAAATAACGATTTGTCCAAATAGCTTTTGTTTAGACGTTAATCCTAAATTCCTCTTCATGACCACTTTAATAAAGTCATCTAAAAATCCTAAAAGACCAAACCCTATTGTTACAAAAAGCAGCAAATATGTTTGTACGGAAAGCTCCGAATACTTCGATGTCATCACAATAGTCGTAACAACGATAGATAATAAGATCATCGTTCCACCCATTGTCGGAGTACCTGATTTCTTTTGGTGCGATTTAGGTCCTTCTTCTCTAATGCTTTGTCCGAATTTCAACCTTCTTAAAAACGGAATCAAAATTGGGGATAGGATGACCGAAATGAGAAATCCCACTAATATCGTGAATAAAATAACTTGCTCCATCACTTTCCCCCCACTTTTTCCATCACGGAAACACTAGTATGAATAAGCTGTTTATGTAGTACAGCAATATCATATGTTTGTTCCTTAGTATTCAGAAGTTTTTCATGTGAAAATTTGTATAATATCATGTAAATTCTAGCCTTTCTTGCTTTACGCTTTATTTTTTTCTAAAATGGCATCTTTTGCAACGAGTCTGTCGTCAAAATGGTGTATATCCTTGCCAATTTGCTGATAGGTTTCATGACCTTTTCCAGCAATAAGGATAATATCATTTTTTTCGGCTTGGGTAATCGCCTCGTAAATCGCCTGTTTTCTATTTTCAATGACTTTATATTTTCTTCCTGCCACCCCTGTTTCCATTTCTTTTAAAATCACAAATGGATCCTCACTTCTTGGATTATCAGAAGTAAAAATAGATTCATCGGCATAATCACACGCGATTCTTGCCATCAATGGTCTCTTGGTACGGTCACGGTCCCCTCCGCAGCCTACGACCACATGAGTCTTCCCTACAGCAAATTCTTTAATAGTCTCAAGTGCGTTCTGTAAACTATCTGGTGTATGGGAGTAATCTACGATAACGGTAAAGTTTTGCCCTGCATCGACGAGTTCAAATCGTCCTGCTACACCTTCCATTATGCTTAAAGCGTCCGCTATTACGGATAATCGAATTCCAAGTGCGATTGCAGCACCTATAGCGGCGAGCACATTGTATACATTAAATTTCCCAACAAGTTTGATCGTCACGTTAGTGGAGCCGACCGGAGTAGCTAATGAAAATGAGGTACCTTTAGCTGACATGACAATATTAGTTGCTTGAATATCTGCATCCTGTTGAATGCCATAGGTTAGGATATGCGCCGAAGTGGAATGAGCGTACTGCTCACTGGCCTCATCATCAGCATTTAATACGGCATATTTCGGTTGATTAAGTGTAAATTTATTCCCTAACTGGGCAAACAATAAACCTTTAGCTCTCTTATACTCCTCCATCGAACCATGAAAATCTAGATGATCCTGTGATAAATTTGTAAACACAGCAACATCAAAGTCTGTACCATGAACCCTTCCTTCCACGAGCGCATGAGAGGAAACCTCCATAACAGCACAAACAACTTTCTTTTCAATCATTTGGTGAAAAATATTCTGTAAGGTTAAGCTTTCAGGAGTAGTATTTTTTGTTTCAAGAACATCTTCTCCAATTTTCGTATACATGGTGCCGATTAGCCCGGTTTTCTTCCCTGCCTCTTTTAGAATATGGTCTATAATATGACTCGTTGTTGTTTTCCCGTTTGTCCCGGTAATGCCAACAACTTTCATTTTCTGACTTGGCTGACCATAAAAAACATCTGCTATAACTGCCATTGCACGTTTTGTATCTTTTACAATTACAACAGGTACGTCCACTTGTAATGGTCTTTCTGCTATTACAGCTACCGCACCTGACTTCACCGCATTCTCTGCAAAATCATGACCATCAACAGTAAAGCCTTTTATACAAATAAATAAACTACCTTCTGCTACTTTACGATTGTCATTATGTATATGTAATATGTCTGGATTTTCACCCTCGAAAGGAACAAGCGGTTGAAGGTGATTGACCAGTGTATGTAATTTCATTTCCTCAAATCCTCTCATTATTTAACCTACTTCAAAAAAAGCATGCGCCTATCTATTTTACATGAAGTTGCCCTTTTTCGCTATTCTATAATGCAGCATTTTGAAAAGACGGCGAAAAAACTTCGCCGCCTACACTCTAAAATCATTCTATTCTTCTTTTTCTTTCTCGTTTTCTTTTTGTTCCACATTATCAAAATACAAGCGAATGGTTGATCCTTCTTTTAACTTAACCCCTGCTTCCGGTGTTTGTTTTACAACTACATTACCTTCTCCGGAGGTTTCAATTTTTAGATTAACAAATAAATCACCAAGTTCTGTTTTGGTCATCCCTACTACATCCGGAACTTCAATCATTGGAACATCTGGCCACTTATACTCTTTTTCTAGCTGACCCTCTCTTGGTTCTACTCCTAAAGCTCTCAAACTATCTCCCATAATGCTACCTACGATTGGTGCTGAAACCACTCCCCCAAACTGTGTAGTTCCCTTAGGATTGTCAACAGCCACGTACACAACGAGTTGCGGGTCATCCGCTGGCGCAAATCCAATAAAAGAAACGATATGATTATTTTCCATATATCTTCCGTCCTTTACCTTTTGCGCTGTTCCTGTTTTACCGCCCACTCGATAGCCTTCAACAAAAGCTCTTCCACCTGATCCTTGTGCCACAACACTTTCCAGAGCATATCGAATTTTCTCTGAGGTTTCTTCTGAAATTACCTTTCGTTTCGCTACAGGTGATTTTTTCATTACAACTTCACCAGTTCGCGGATCAACTAATTCCTTCGCAATATAAGGGGTGTATAATGTACCACCGTTAATGGCTGCCGATATCGCTGCCACCTGTTGAATGGGTGTAACCGATACCCCTTGACCAAATGCAGTCGTAGCTAATTCTACTGGTCCGACTCGATCTAGATTAAATAAGATTCCTCTTCCTTCTCCTTGTAAGTCAATTCCTGTTTTCTGTCCAAATCCAAAATCTTTAATATACTTAAACAATGTATCTTTCCCGAGACTTTCACCTAGTTGAACAAAACCTGGGTTACAGGAATTTTGTACAACCTCCAAATAGGTTTGCGACCCATGTCCCCCTCGTTTCCAGCATCTTAGCGTCGCTCCACCAACCTTGACTGATCCAGAATCATGAAAGTGATCATTCTCTAAATCTACTTTCCCCTCTTCAAGTGCAGCGGCTAGTGTAATAACCTTAAAGGTTGACCCTGGTTCATACGTACTCCAAACAGGGAGATTTCGGTTATACACCTCAGGATCTACCTCTTGGAACTCAGCTGGATCAAACCCTGGACGGCTTGACATAGCCAAAATCTCTCCTGTATTGGGGTCCATTGCAATAGCTATCATACCGTCAGGATTATATTGTGCCTGGGCATTATCTAACTCTCTTTCCACTATCGTTTGTACCTTTGAATCAATCGTTAGCTTTAAATCTAATCCATCAACAGGAGCCTCATAGTCATCTGCCATATCATTCATTCTTTGTCCTTTGGCATTTGCATAAAATTTCACAGAACCCTCTTCCCCCATGAGCTCTTTGTCATAATACGCTTCAAGTCCTGTTAATCCCTGATTATCGCTTCCTGTAAAACCGAGAACGTGAGATAAATAGTTACCAAACGGATAATGGCGCTTAGAATCTTCTCCGATATACACGCCTTCTAAGTTCAAATCACGAACTTCATTCGCCTTTTCATGAGTAATTTTCCGCCCCTCATTAATTCTCACGATCGAGGCTGACTTTGTTACATACTGGTACGCCTTTTCTTTAGAAAAGTTTAAGACGGCAGCTAGCTGCTCTGCTGTTTTTGCAGGATCCTTCACCTGTCTTGGCACTACATAAACGGTTGGTGCACTTTTATTTGTAGCGAGAGCAACACCGTTACGATCGACAATTTCACCTCGCTCGGGTTCAAAAGGAATATTCCGACTCCAAAGATCTTTCGCTCCATCGGTTAAAATATTTCCTAAGGCAAATTGAACATACCCAAGCCTTACATCAATAATAAAGAAAATGAGAAACCCTACTAAAAGTGAGATCGTTAGTCTTTTTCGTACTGTAACATTTGACACTCGCATCTTCGTTAGAACCTCCTAACAACATATATGGCTCGTTCCACTATATGCTTGTACAAAAAAAAATAGAACGTACAAGCATCACTTGTACGTTCTAAGCTTATTCAGATTCTACTTCTTCGGCTTGTTCTTCTGTGCCTTCCTCTGTTTCTGTTCCAGTTTCCTCAGAAGCATCATCACCAAGCTTTGTTTCTTCTTCTGTTGGTGCCTTCAGATGAATCACTAAATGATCACCCTCTGCTACAACACTTCCTACGCTTATATTTTGTTTTGTCACATAGCCACTGCCAGTGGTACTTAATTGTAAATTAGCGAGCGATGCAATCTTAACAACATCTCTTAAGGACCAGCCTGTAACATCCGGCATCGTTAAATCTCCGTCTGTTACAACGAATACCTTTTCTCCAGCAAGGATTTTCTCTCCCGCTTGTGGAGATTGTGCAATTATGTTTGTTCCATTCCCAATAACAATAGTATGAGCTCCAAAACTAGTTACTTGTTCCTCGGTCTCTCCAACATTTTTATTTAAGAAATCAGGAACAGTAATTGGCTCAACCTCTTTTTGCTCTGCTGGTTCAATATTTAAATACTGAAGACTATTTTTCATTACTGTATTAAAAATCATCGAAACAGGTATAGACCCTTCTGAATAATGGTCTACCTTCGGCTGCTGTACCGCTACATAAATAATTAATCGCGGGTCCTCTGCAGGTGCCATCCCTAAAAACGAAAATACATAGTCATTTTTTCCATTTAAGTACACACCATTTTCGGTCATACTCGCAGTACCTGTTTTCCCAGCAACTTGATATCCTTCAATATTGTATCGGTTATAACCTGTTCCCTTCGGAGAACTAACCACTGTCTCTAGATACTCCAGAACCTGGTTTGCGGTTTCCTCGGAGATTGGTGTTCCGACAACTTCTGTTTCTGTTTGCTTAATCGTCTTTCCTGACGACGGATCTACAATCTTATCAATAACATGCGGCCTCACCATTTTACCACCGTTCGCAATAGCAGTAGCAGCTTGAATTTGCTGAATTGGTGTAATGGCTGTTCCTTGTCCATACCCTGTAGTGACTTTGTCAATTGGGTATTGGTACACAATCTTTCCGCTCGTTTCATTTGGAAGGTCAATTCCAGTCGGCTGATCAAATCCAAACTTAGTTAGATACTCTCTAAACGTATCATACCCAATTTTTTCCTTGACAAGCTTAGCGAATGCAACGTTTGATGATCTTTGTAAACCTTCTAGGTATGATACCAATCCCCAACCTACACGATTATGGTCATGTATCGTTTGTGAATTTTCCGTCGGCTTATAAGAACCTGATTGATACAATTCATTTGGATTGAAAACCCCTTCCTGAACGGCAGCCGCAAGAGTGAAGATTTTCATTGTTGATCCTGGTTCAAATGAGTTTTCGATCACCTCATTATGCCAGGTATCAGAAATTCCTTCTCTTGTTGTTGGATGAAACGTTGGTCTTTGCGCCATCGCTAAAATTTTACCAGTCTTTGGATCGGCAACTACTGCGACCATTTTAGCTGGATCATACTGTTCATCCACTTTGTTCATAGCATCTTCAAGAAGAGTTTGAATCTTTTTATCGAGTGTTAAATAAATATCATACCCATCCTTAGCCGCTGTTACATTTTCTTCCCCACCGGGTAGGATATACCCCCAAAAGTCACCAGGGTAGTTTAATTTACCGTTAATACCGGTTAATTCCTCATTCATGGATTTTTCGATTCCAAGCTGCCCAACCGTTTGATTCGTTTCTTCCTCCACATCAACATAGCCAACTACGTGAGAGGAGAAAATGCCGTTTGGATAAAAACGCTTTGAACCACGTATAAATGTGATCCCTGGAAGTTTCAGATTCTCAATTTCTGTTTTTACTTGAATTGAAATATCTCTACCCTCGGTTCCGAACTCTACCTGCTTAGCACCCTCTTTAGAAAGAATTCTATAAATCTCTGATTCTTCTAAATCAATTACTTTCGACAGCTCTCTGGCCGTCTTTTCTTTGTCAACGACATGTCTTGGGTTTTTAGGATTAGTGGTTAATGTTTCATCCAGAATCGCAACTAACTTGAAGGAAGCTGTATCTTCTGCAATCACCTCACCATTGTTGTCATAAATCGTTCCTCTTGTAGCCTCAATCGTTGCTTCTTTCTCATATTTTTGCTGAGCTAAAGCAGACAAGTTCTGCCCGTGCACTTCTCCTGTGGCCAAAATCGTTACATATCGAAAAATTAAGACAAAAAAGAGCAGGCTAAATATTATAAATAATATCGCTGCTCCCACATTCATATTGGGCTGTTTCTTTGTCATTCCTACTGCACAACCTTAACATTATTGTCATTAAGCTTTAATCCAAGCTTTTCTGCCATGCTGCGGATACGATCTGGAGTGCTTAACTCTCCCACTTGCATTCTTAAATCATTATTAATCTTCTGCTGGTCCTCTAATTTAACAGAGGTATTTTGTATATCCTTATTCAGTTCATAAATCGCCGCTTGATTTGAGATAATATGTACGGCACCAAAGCATAACGCGGCACAAAAAGTGACACCAAGGATTTTCTCTCCAGGAGACAACCATGAGTGGGTCTTTCTTACCTTTTGAGGTGCTAGTACGGTTTGTTGCTGCTGTTCCTGCTGAAGCTTCCTTGCTAAGTTACTCATCCTATTCCCTCCTAGATAGGTTTACAGCTTTTCGGCAACACGTAGTTTTGCCGAACGTGCTCGATTATTATGTTCTAATTCTTCTTCTGATGGCACAATTGGTTTTCTCGTAATTAACTTTAGTTCTGGTTTGAACTCATCCGGAATAATAGGCAATCCTTTTGGAAGGTCTGGTGTTTCACTACCCTTCTTAAATATCACCTTACAAATCCGGTCCTCTAAAGAGTGGAAAGTAATGACACTAATTCTTCCACCAGTATTCAATAAATCGATGGCTTGATTTAACGAATCTTCGAATACACCTAATTCGTCATTTACTGCAATTCGGATGGCTTGAAAAATTCGTTTAGCTGGATGTCCGCCTTTTCTTCGAGCTGGAGCCGGTATACCCTCTTTGATCAAGTCCACTAGCTCTCCTGTTGTTGAAATGGGCTTTATTTCTCTTGCCGCCTCGATTTTCCTAGCAATTTGTTTGGAGAATTTCTCTTCTCCATATTTAAAAAATATTTTTACTAGCTCTTCAAAACTCCAGGAATTAATAACGTCATATGCGGAGAGGTCTGCCTGTTGATCCATTCTCATGTCTAAAGGGGCATCATGGTGATAACTAAATCCTCGTTCCGGTGTGTCTAATTGTGGGGAGGAAACGCCTAAATCATAAAGAACTCCATCAACCTTTTCAATTCCTCGCTTGTGTAATTCCTCTTGAAGGTATCGAAAATTACTTTTTACAATCGTTAATTGCCCTTCATATGCTGCTAATTTTTCCTTTGCATTTTCAATGGCAATATCATCTTGGTCAAAGGCAAATAATCTGCCTTCCTTTGATAACTTGGATAGGATAAGTGCACTATGCCCTGCTCCTCCCATTGTACAGTCCACATATATACCATCTGGTTTAATATTGAGTCCATCAACAGTTTCGTGCAAAAGCACAGTTGTATGTTCAAACATTGTTGTCCACCTTTCGAATTACGCCCATGAAAAGAATCCTTAAATATCAAATCCAATCATATTTTCTGCAATTTCTGCAAAAGATTGCTCAGATTCTGTAAAGTATTCTTCCCATAATGTCTTACTCCAAATTTCAATTCGGTTTGAGACTCCGAGAACGACGCATTCTTTTTCAAGCTTTGCGTATTGCATTAGTGGAGTAGCAATGTTTATTCTTCCTTGTTTATCCACTTCACATTCAGTCGCACCTGAGAAGAAAAAACGGGTAAATGCACGAGCGTCTTTTTTAGTTAATGGTAACCCTTTGAGCTTTTCCTCAATCAGATCCCATTCACTAAGAGGATAACCAAATAAACATTGATCTAAGCCGCGTGTTAGCACAAAGGTTTCTCCTAAGTGTTCACGGAACTTTGCAGGCACAATTAAGCGTCCCTTCGTATCAACATTATGATGGTATTCACCCATAAACATGCCCGCTACCCCCACTCTCTACCCTAAATGTACCACAATCCCCCACTTTCCTCCACATGTTTTTATAAATTCTCCCCCCACTGTTATTTTCCTGCAAAAATAGAATGAGAATGATTCCCCTTTTT